>NZ_WBKS01000047.1:0-38508 GCF_008868145.1 Micromonospora sp. AMSO1212t | reverse complement strand
ATCGACGGGGGAGCGGAAGATCTTGGTACGAAATGGCCCCCATAGGGGCGCTTTTCTTCCAAGATCGCCGCGCGTCTCGTTGTGCGGACGCGGGATCCCGGTGCTCGGGACCGGGCGGCGACGAAGGGTGGCCGGTGTTGGCAGGGCGGGAGCGAGGTGAAGGGCGGGAGTGGATCGCCGGGCTGAAGCGAGGGCATGGCAGCAGCGGAACCTCCACGCCCGACGGATGAGTCGGCGACGGGCGTGGAGGTTCGACGCGACGGGTGCAAGGCTGCGCGACAGAGGCGAGACGCGCCACGAGCCCACACCGCGCGACCGGACGCGGGACGGCGTCACGGGCCCGCACCGCGCCATGGACGCGAGACGCACCACGGGGCCAGACCGTGCCTCGGACGCGAGACGCACCACCGGGCCGGTACCGCGCCTCGGACGCGAGGCGGCGTCACGGCAGCGGGGTCAGTGGGGCTTGGTGGCCTCCAGGGCCAGCACGTCGGGGACCGGACCGGAGCCGGACTCGGCCACCCGCGTCACCACCAGACCGGCCGCGGCCACGGCGTTGAGCAGGTCGGCCAGGGGCAGGTGCCAGGCGCCGACACGCGCCCGCACCCCCACCGAGTTCCACGACCGCAGCGTGTGCTCCCGTGAGGCGTACCCGCCGTCGATGACGATCCGCTCCGGCTCGGACCGGTCCGCGAACGCGCCGACGTAACACGGGTGCACGCCGACGTGCACCAGCCGGCCACCGGGAGCCAGCACCCGCGCCGCCTCCGCGAGCGCGGCCGGGTAGTCCGGCATGTCGGTGTGCGCGAGTACGCACACAGCGGCCGGCACCGCACCGGTGGCCAGCGGCAGCGCTGTCGCGTCGGCCCGGGCCACCGGCAGCCGGGACCGGGCGTGGCGCAGTTGCCCGCCGGACAGGTCCACGCCCACCGGCGTCCATCCGAGACGGCGCAGCTCGGCCGCGTGCGCGCCGGTGCCGCAGCACAGGTCCAGGCAGCGGCCCGGGCCCTCGCCCAGCAGGCCGGCCAGCACCGACCGGACCCGGTCCATGTAGACCGACGAGGTCTCGCTGGCGTACTCCTCGTACCAGTCGGCGATGTCGTCGTACAACGGAGTCGTCATCTCCGCACGCTAGCCCCGCACCGGGCCCGCCGCTGCCCCGAAGATCGGCTACGGTGCCCCCATGACCTGGGAGGAGCTCGACGCGCACCTGGACAAGGTGCCCGGCACCGTCTCCGCCTACGTGGGCCGCCCCGGCGCGCGACCCACGTGGACGCGGCGGGCCGACGCCACCCACTACGCGGCGAGCACCATGAAGCTGGCCGTGCTGGTGGCGCTGTTCCGCGCCGCCGAGGCCGGCCGGCTCGACCTGGACGCGCCGGTGCCGGTGCGCAACTCGTTCGACTCCGCGCTGTCCGGCGCGCCCCGGTTCGCCAACGACCGCGACTACGACAACGACGAGGCGGTCTGGGACCGCGTCGGCGGCGAGGCGGCGCTGCGCTGGCTCGCCGAGCGGATGATCATCCGGTCCAGCAACCTCGCGACGAACATCTGCATCGGCCAGGTGGGGCTGCCCGCCGTGGCGCAGGCGTGGGCGCTCGCCGGGGCGCGGCACAGCGTCACCGGCCGCGGCATCGAGGACTTCGCCGCCCGCGACTCCGGCGTCGACAACCTGGTCACCGCCGCCGACCTGGCCGCCCTGCTCGGTGAGCTGGCGCTCGGCGCGACCCGGCCCGGCCCGCTCGCGTCGCCGGCCGGCTGCGCCGCCATGCTCGACGTGCTCGTCGCGCAGGAACACCGCGAGGACCTGGCCGCCGGGCTGCCCGACGGCACCCGGATCGCGCACAAGAACGGCTGGGTACGCGGTGTGCGCCACGGCGCGGGCGTGGTGTTCCCGCACGACGCGCCGCCGTACACGATCGTCGTCTGCACCACCACCGACCTGGCCGACGGCGGCGCGGACGGCGACGAGGTGGAGGACGACGCCTGCCGCCTGATCGCGCACGTCTCCGAGCGGGTCTGGGCCGCGCGGCACGACCTGGCCGGCTGACCCGGCTACTCCAGCAGCCGCTCGCGCAACGCGGCGCGGTCGGAGTCGGTCACCCCCAGACCGTCGCGGAGGTACGCCTCGAACGAGCCGTGCGCGCGGCGCACCTCGTCGTAGGCGGCGTCCAGGTATTCCGGGCGCACCTCCAGCAGCGGCCGGGCCACCGCCGGGTCCAGGTCCGGCCGGCGCTGGATCATCGCCGACAGCAGCACCTCGCGCAGGCTCTCGGTCAGCTCGTTGTGCACCAGGTAGTCGGCGCGGATCGCCTCCTCCTCCACCCCCAGCGCGGTCAGCAGCACCACCGACAGCCAGCCGGTCCGGTCCTTGCCGGCCGAGCAGTGGAACAGCAGCGGCAGGTTCGCCTCCTCGACTGCCAGCCGCACCGCCGCGCCGAAACCGGCCCGCGCCGACTCCCCGGTGACGAACCAGCGGTAGATCGCCGTCATCGCCCCCGGCATGCCCTCGCGGGCCAGCGCCGCGTACGCGTTCAGGTCGTGGCCCTGCAACACCGCCGAGACGTATGTGAACACCGGGTGCGCCGCGTCGTAGACCGGCAGGTGCACCGTGCGGGGTTCCCCGGCCAGCCGGTCCGGCGGGGCCACCGCCTGCTCGTGGACGTCGCGCAGGTCCACCACGCACGCCGGGCCGAGCTTGCCCAGCACCGGCAGGTCCTCGTCGGTGAGCCGGCCCAGCGCGGGCGTGCGGATGAGCCGTCCCGCCCGTACCCGCCGCCCGTCGGTCGTCGGCAGTCCACCCAGGTCACGCGCGTTCGGCGCGCCCACCAGCTCCCAATCCCGCCCGGCCATCGGCCCTCCCCTGCTCGCCGCCAGTTGGCTATAGGGTGCCCCACATGACGATCGCCGCGGTACGCACCCACCGGCTCTCGGCCCCCTTACACACCCCGTTCGTCACCGCGCTGCGCCGTACCACCACCGTGGAGACGCTGGTCGTGGAGGTGATCGACGGCGACGGGCGCCCGGGTTTCGGGGAGGCGCCGCAGGTCTGGCAGGTCACCGGCGCGTCGGTGGCGGGCGCCGAGGCGTGCGTACGCGAACTGCTCGCGCCGCTGCTGATCGGCCGCGACGCCGACGACCTCCAGGCGGCGTGCGCCCTGGTGCGCCGCGCCGTGGTGGGTAACGAGTCGGCGAAGGCGGCGGTCGACGTGGCGCTGCACGACCTGGCCGCGCGGCGGCTCGGCGTACCCCTGGTGCGTCTGCTCGGCGGCACGGCGCTGCGCGTGCCGACCGACGTCACGCTGGCCGCCGGTGACGCGGTCGACCTGGCCGCGACGGCGGCGCGGCGCCGCGGCGAGGGGTTCACCGTGCTCAAGCTCAAGGTCGGCACCGACGCCCGTGGCGACCTGGACCGGGTCCGCGCGGTGCGGGCCGCGGTCGGGCCGGACGTGCGGATCCGGCTGGACGCCAACCAGGGCTGGACGCCCCGGGAGGCGGTCCGGGTGATCCGGGCGATCGAGGACGCGGGACTCGACGTGGAGCTGGTCGAGCAGCCGGTGCACCGCCGGGACCTGGACGGGCTGGCCTGGGTCAGCGACCGGGTGGACCTGCCGATCCTGGCCGACGAGTCCGTCTTCGACGTGCGCGACCTGGTCGAGGTGATCCGGCGGCGGGCCGCCGACATGGTGAATGTGAAGCTGGCCAAGTGCGGCGGCCTGCAACCGGCCCGCACGCTGCTCGACCTGGCCGCCGCGCACGGCATGGGAGCCATCGTCGGCTCGATGATGGAGGGCCCGGTGGGGGTCGGCGCCGCCGCCAGCCTGGTCGCCGCCCACGGCACCACGGCCGTGTCGGACCTCGACGCCGCCTGGTGGCTGGCCTGGTCGCCGGTCGCCGGAGGCATCCGGTACGAGGGCGCGAACGTGGTGCTGCCGGACTCGCCGGGGCTGGGAGTCACCGGGCTGCGTGAAGCTAAAATTCAGACACATGCTTGAGCATCGTCAGAATTTTTCATATGGTCGCCCCGACGACCACCGCAGAGAGGGGTACGCGTGGCGCCTCAGCCCGGCCGCCGGGCCGTCGTACGGGTACCGGTGGCAACCCTCTGGACCGCGCCCGAGGCGGTACGCCCGATCGACTGTCCCGCCCTCGCCGGCTCCCCCGACGTCGCCGCCTGGATCGCCGGCATGGACCGCGACCAGCTCGTCGGTGACTGCGTCCTGACCCAGCTGCTGCTCGGCGAACCGGTGCGCGTCACCGAGACCCGGCCGGACGGCTGGGTACGGGTGGTGGCGCTGGGCCAGCCCGCGGCGAAGCTCGGCGCCGACGGCTACCCGGGCTGGCTGCGGGCCGCACACCTGGCCGATCCCGCCGACGCCGACCCGTCCTCCAGTCATCCGACCGACGTCGACCCGCCCGGCCCCGCTCTGTCCGGCACCGCTTCGGCCGGGCCGGCACCGGTCGGTCCCGGCCCGGCCGCTCCTGGTCATGCGGGTCCTGGTCATGCGGGTCCTGGTCGGACCGGTTCCCGTCCGGCCGGCTCCGGTCCGGCCGCCGAGCGGCCGCTGACCGTCGACGTCGCCCACACCGCGTTGCGCGCCGAGCCGGACGGCGACGCGGCGCTCACCGGCGTGGTCCTCGGCACCCGGCTCACCCCGGCCGGGCCGCCGGTGGACGGCAGGCGTCCGGTCCGCGTACCCGGGCGGCCCGACCCGCTCTGGGCCACGGAGGACGACCTGGTGCCGCTGCCCGCCGAGCGTCCCGAGGCCGAGAAGGTGCTCGCGGTCGCCGAGCGGCTGCGCGATCTGGTCTACGTCTGGGGCGGCATGTCCACCGACGGCATCGACTGCTCCGGGCTGGTGCACCTGGCCTGGCGGCGGTACGGGATCACGCTCCCCCGCGACGCCGACGACCAGGCGGCGGCGACCTCGCGGGTGCCGCTGGACGCGGAACGCCCCGGCGACCTCTACTTCTTCGCCCGGCCCGGCCGGCGCATCCACCACGTCGGGATCGTGTCGGCCGAGCCGCGCGGCGGCCGGCGCCGGATGCTGCACGCCTGCTACCTCACCCGCCGGGTGGTCGAGGAGGAGCTGCCCGCCGACCGGACCGCCACCCTCGTCGGCGCCCACCGCGTCTGACCCCCGACACGCCGCGGGGCGCCCCCGGGATGGGAGCGCCCCGACGGTACGTGTGGGTCAGCGACGCGCCTGGGCCAGTTCCCGGCGCCGGTCCCGCGACGACTTCACCAGGCTGGCGGCCGTGGCCACGGCCAGGGTGCCGAGGATGACCGTCAGCGAGAGCCAGATCGGGATGTGCGGGGCCCACGCCACGTGCTCGCCGCCGTTGATGAACGGCAGGTTGTTCTCGGCCAGCGCCTCCAGCACCAGCTTCACGCCGATGAAGCCGAGCACCACGGCGAGGCCGTAGCTGAGGTAGATGAGCCGGTCCAGCAGGCCGCCGAGCAGGAAGTAGAGCTGCCGCAGCCCCATCAGCGCGAACACGTTGGCGGTGAAGACCAGGTACGGCTCCTGGGTGATGCCGAAGATCGCCGGGATCGAGTCCAGCGCGAAGATCAGGTCGGTGGTGCCGATCGCGATCATCACGATCAGCATCGGGGTGAACAGGCGCCGCCCGTGCTCGTGGGTGGTCATCCGCGCCCCGTCGTAGTCCCGGGACAGCGGGAGCGCCTTGCGGCTCCACCGGATCAGCAGGTTCTCGCTGAACTCGCCCTCGTCCGGCTCGCCCTGCCGGGCCAGGTTCACGGCGGTGTAGATGAGGAACGCGCCGAAGATGTAGAAGACCCAGGAGAACTGGGAGATCAGCGCCGCGCCGGCCGCGATGAACCCACCCCGCATGATCAGCGCCAGGATGATGCCGACGAGCAGCACCTTCTGCTGGTACTGCCGGGGTACCCCGAACCGGGCCATGATGATCACGAAGACGAAGAGGTTGTCCACCGAGAGGCTGTACTCGGTGAGCCAGCCGGTGTAGAACTCGCCTGCCACGCGGCCACCCGCGGTCAGCCAGAGCACCACGCCGAAGAGCAGCGCCAGGCCGACGTAGAAGCCCACCCACAGGCTGGACTCGCGGACGCTCGGCTCGTGCGGCCGCCGGCCGATGATGAACAGGTCGGCGAGCAGGACCGCGATCATCGCGATCAGCGTTACCGCCCACACCAATGCGGACACGTTCAAATCCATCCTCCGGCAGACACGCTGCGTCGGGCACACCGTACGCCGGATGTGGTGCCGGGGTGCGTCGACGCTGACAGGGGTGACTGTCGGAGGTCTCTTCCGCCGGAGCCCGGGTGCCGGGTTCCGACCGGCGGAGCCGGGTCGGGCGACCGGGGGTGCCGGCGCTCTTCCGTGCTGACGACTCCGTCGCGGGGGAATACTCCCCTCCTCGGCCGCCATTGTTCACCATCACACCCAGGTGGCGCATCTCCGGGCCACCCGTCGATGTCTCGACGTGCTGTGGGTCACGTCCCGCAAGGCATCCTAGGAGGCTAGCCATGTGCCCGCGTGGGGCGCCGGGATGTCACCCGGGACGTACCGGCGGCGGGCCGGCATGGCAGGCTGCCAGCATGGTTCTTGAGGTCGCGCTGATCGATGTCACGCCCGGACACGAGGACGAGTTCGCCGCCGCCTACGCGCAGGCGCGGCCGATCCTCGCCGGCGCCGAAGGCTGCCGCTCCGTGCGGATGACCCGGGGCGTGGAGTCGCCCACCCGGTTCGTGCTGCTCGTCGAGTGGGACTCGGTCGAGGCGCACGACGTGAACTTCCGCCAGACCGAGCGCTTCGCGCAGTGGCGCGGGCTGATCGGCCCGCATTTCGCCGGCCCGCCGCTGGTCGAGCACTTCATCGACGTTCCGGCCTGAACTGTCGTACCCCTGGCGTAGCTTGCGCGCTGCGCGGCCACCGATCCCGACGGGCATCGGGGGCGCCGGGCCCGGTGGTCGCGCCGCACCGACGGCGGGCCGTGCGGCTCACTCCCGCTCGTGCGGATCGCGCGGCCGGGGCACCGGCGCCGCGCCGAGCCGCCGGGCCACCAGCTCGGCGGAGGCGTCCGCCGGCAGCGCCGCCGCCAGCAGCCGCTCGATCACCCGCTCGTAGTGGGTCACGTCCGCCTCGGCGACCAGCCGCAGGTCGGTGGTGAGCGTCTCCACCAGCACGGTGCGCGGGTCCTCCGGGTCGGGGTAGGAGTAGTAGGAGAACGGCGCCAGCGGGTGCGGCCCGTCGCCGCTCGACGCCGCGGACCGCAGCACCCGGACGGTGACCCGGGGCCGTTCCGCGAGCGCGAGCAGATGCCGCATCTGGTCGCGCCACACGTCGGCGGGCAGGCCGTCCGGGTCGCAGACGCGCTCGTCCACCAGCGCGGTGTAGTGCGGCGGATCCGGCCGGATCAGCAGCTCCTGGCGCGCGACCCGGGCGCGCACGTCGGCCTCCACGTCCACCTCCCCGGCCAGCGCCGCGCCGGCCGACACGCGCAGCCGGGCGTACGCCGGGGTCTGGAGCAGGCCGGGCACGAGCACGCACTGGTACTCCACGATGCGTTCCGCGCCCGCCTCCAGCTCGGCGTACGCCCGCTGGCGCTCCCCCATCTCGCCGAGCGCCTTCGACCAGCCCCGGCCGGTGGCGGCGTCGCGGGCGATGACGATCAGCTCGTCGCGCTGCGGCGGCGGCACCTCGTAGACGTCGAGCAGGTCGAGCACGTCGGCCAGGTCGGGCCGGCTCTGCCCCAGCTCGATGCGGGACAGCTTCGAGGTGGACGCCCAGCCCAGCCGGGCGCAGACCTGCTCCAATGTGAGCGACTCGCGACGACGCAGCCGGCGCAGCTCCACACCGAGCCTCGCCCTCCGGACCACAGGACTTGCTGACAACGGCATGCACGCCTCCCGGGAGGGAGCGTACGCATCACCGTCACGCTCGGCAATACCTCGCCCACACAGCGCAACCGTACGGTCGGCGCGCTCAGGGCCGGTAGGTGCCGAACGACCAGACCAGCCCGGCAAGGTCGCGGGCGGCGTAGTCACGGGAGCCGTAGCCGGTGTCGAACGGCGCCCGGACGATCTCCGCCCCGGCCGCCCGGGCGCGCTCGTGGTGCGCGTCGACGTCGTCGAGCGCCACGTAGACCCGGTAGTCGTCGTCGGCGGGCCGGGCCCGCGGCGCCGGCCCCGGGCCGAGCATCACCAGGTCGCCGCCGTACGCCAGCTCGGCGTGGCCGATCGTGCCGTCGGGCAGCTCGTGGGCCTCGCGCACGGTGAAGCCGAACGCGGAACAGAGGAAGTCGACGGCGGCTCGCACGTCGGGATACCGCAGGACCGGATAGATGCTTCGCATGGCCGTCAGTCTGCCGCCGGGGCGGTCAGGCCGGATTGGACGAATGCGATCCGGGCGCGGTCAGCGCGGCCGGGGTGGCGCCGGCGAACTCGCGGAACTCCCGGATCAGATGCGACTGGTCGTAGTAGCCCCACCGGGCGGCCCGCTCCGCCCACCCGGCGTCGTCCGGCACGGCGGCCGGCGCGGTGAGCAGCGTGCGGCCCAGGCTCGCGTACGCCCGCTCGAAGCGCACCAGGCGGGCGGCAGTCTTCGGCGGCAGGCCGAACTCCCGCCGGAACCGGACCGACAGGTGGCGGCGGGACCAGCCCAGTTCCCCGGCGAGCGTGGCCACGCCGACCGCTCCCCCGCTGCCGTGCAGGCGCCGCCAGGCCGCCAGCAGGTGCGGGTCCACCGGCGCGGTCGACGCCAGCCGTGCGGCCAGGGCGGCGTCGAGCCGGGCGAAGCGCTGCGGCCAGCCCGGATCGCCGGCCAGCTCGTCGCGCAGCCGGGCCAGCCAGCCCGCCACCGCGTCGACCGGCACCGCCCGGTTGGTGAGCTCGGCCAGCGGCAGCCCGAGCAGGCGGCGGGCTGCCGGGGCGGTCAGCAGCACCTGCACCCCGGTGCCGGTCCCGGCCGTCCGGGTGACGCACCAGCCGTCGAACGGACCGGCCAGGAAGGCGTTGGCGGCGTACGCGCCCCGGCCGGGGGCACGCGGGTCGGTCACGTCCAGCGGGTCGCCCCAGCCGAGGATCAGCACGACGAACGCGCCCGCCACCTCACGGCGGACGAGCGGGACGGGCGCGTCCTCGCGGTAGCCGAGGTAGCGGTCCACCCACTGGCGCAGCCGCGGGTCGGGCCGCCCGATGACGGCCTCGGTCAGCATCGCGCCGCCTCGGCCGTCGCGCCGGTCACCGGACTCCTGCGGCGTCCATCCCCCGCAGCTCCTTCTTGAGGTCGGCGACCTCGTCGCGGATCCGCGCGGCCAGCTCGAACTGCAACTCGCGCGCGGCGGCGAGCATCTGGTCGTTGAGCTCCTGGATGAGGTTGGCCAGGTCGGCCCGGGCCATCCCCTCGCGCGACGGGGTCGCGGCGGCGCCCCGGCGGCTGCGCGTCTCCTTGACCGGCGCCTTGCCGCGGGACAGCTGGCGAACGGCCCCGCCGACGTTGCTGTTCTCGGTGTCCTCCGCCTCGCGGTAGATGTCGTCGAGGATGTCGTGGATCTTCTTGCGCAGCGGCTCCGGCTTGATGCCGTTGGCCTCGTTGTGCGCGATCTGCTTGGCCCGGCGCCGGTTGGTCTCGTCGATGGCGCTCGCCATCGACGGGGTGATCTTGTCGGCGTACATGTGGACCTGGCCGGAGACGTTACGGGCCGCACGGCCGATGGTCTGGATCAGCGACCGGCCGCTGCGCAGGAAGCCCTCCTTGTCGGCGTCGAGGATCGCCACCAGGGAGACCTCGGGCAGGTCGAGACCCTCCCGGAGCAGGTTGATGCCGACGAGCACGTCGTAGTCGCCCTTGCGCAGCTCGCGCAGCAGCTCGACCCGCCGCAGCGTGTCGACCTCGGAGTGCAGGTAGCGCACCCGGATGCCGTTCTCCAGCAGATAGTCGGAGAGGTCCTCGGCCATCTTCTTGGTCAGCGTGGTGACGAGCACCCGCTCGTCCCGCTCGGTGCGCAGCTTGATCTCGTGCATGAGGTCGTCGATCTGGCCCTTCGTCGGCTTGAGAACCACCTCGGGGTCGATCAGGCCGGTGGGCCGGATCACCTGCTCGACGAACTCGCCCTGGGCCTGCTCCAGCTCCCACGGGCCGGGGGTGGCGGAGAGGTAGACCATCTGGCCCACCCGCTCCAGGAACTCGTCGAAGCGCAGCGGCCGGTTGTCGGCCGCGCTCGGCAGCCGGAAGCCGTGGTCGACCAGCATCCGCTTGCGGGAGGCGTCGCCCTCGTACATGCCGCCGATCTGCGGGATCGTCACGTGCGACTCGTCGACGACCGTCAGGAAGTCGTCGGGGAAGTAGTCGAGCAGGCAGTGCGGCGGGCTGCCCGGCAGGCGGCCGTCGATGTGCATCGAGTAGTTCTCGATGCCGGAGCAGAAGCCCACCTGGCGCATCATCTCGATGTCGTAGGTGGTGCGCATGCGCAGCCGCTGGGCCTCCAGCAGCTTGCCCTGCCGTTCCAGCTCGGCCAGCCGCTCACCCAGTTCGGCCTCGATGTCGCGGATCGCCCGCTCCATCCGCTCCGGACCGGCGGCGTAGTGCGTGGCCGGGAAGATCATCAGGCTGTCGACCTCGCGGACCACGTCACCGGTCAGCGGGTTGAGGTAGTAGAGCTTCTCGATCTCGTCACCGAACAGCTCGATCCGGACCGCCAGCTCCTCGTACGCCGGGATGATCTCCAGTGTGTCGCCGCGGACCCGGAACGTGCCGCGCTGGAAGGCCATGTCGTTGCGCGTGTACTGGATGTCGACCAGCCGGCGCAGCAACTGGTCGCGGTCCAGCTCCTGCCCGACCTTGACCCGCACGGCCCGGTCGAGGTATTCCTCCGGCGTGCCCAGGCCGTAGATCGCCGACACGGTGGCGACCACGATGACGTCCCGCCGGGTGAGCAGCGACATCGTGGCCGAGTGCCGCAGCCGCTCGACCTCCTCGTTGATCGAGGAGTCCTTCTCGATGTAGGTGTCGGTCTGCGGGATGTAGGCCTCGGGCTGGTAGTAGTCGTAGTAGGAGACGAAGTATTCGACCGCGTTGCGCGGCAGCAGCTCGCCGAACTCCTTCGCGAGCTGGGCGGCCAGGGTCTTGTTCGGGGCGAGCACCAGGGTCGGCCGCTGGAGCCGCTCGACCAGCCACGCCGTGGTGGCGCTCTTGCCCGTGCCGGTCGCGCCGAGCAGCACGGTGTTGCGGTCGCCGCGCCGCACGCGACGCTCAAGCTCGTCGATGGCAGCCGGCTGGTCACCGGCCGGCTGGAACTCACTGACGACCTGGAAGCGGCCGTCGAGCCGGGGAATGTCGAGCGCCATGACACCAACCGTACGCCCGCGGTCCGACACTTCCGGCCACGACCACGGACCGTCCCTGATCGGCTTCGATATTCCCATTGTGTGGCTCATCTCACCGGTCTACCCTCGTACCGTAGGCCGCTCGCGGCGGCCGACCGGGCCGGTGATCGCCCCTCGCGGGCCGGTCGCCCCCGGCGCCAGGGCCGCAGCACCCGGGACGACCGGCGTGCGCGCCGACGGTGGTCGCGCGCAGCGCTGACCGGCCGCCGCGAGCGCCCCTGCTCGTCACCGAAACCCCGCTCTCGCGTTCTCCACTCGTGGGGACCTCTCCCGAGCGCCGGCCGCGACGCGAGCCCGACACCGGCACGCCCCCGCCCGCCGACGAGCCGGGCCGCCAGCGCGCCGCGAGCCGCCCGCACCGGCTCTCCGCGCGCGGCGACGGCGACCAGGCCGTACCCCGGGAACCGGGCCGGGGTCATCGTCGTGGCCGCACCAGCACACCGACCCGGCCCGCCACAGTGGCCGGCCGGCGCCGCCGCGCCGACCCGCTCGCCGGCCGCCGTCCCACGCTCACCACCCGGCCGGGCGGCGACCCGGAGCTGGACGGCGCCGACGACCCGCCCGACGGGCCGGACCGGCGCCGGATCGCGCTCACCGCGCTCGTGGCAGCCGCCGCGATCTCCGCCGCGACGCTCGTCGCCGGCCTGCTGACCTGGGTGCCCGACCCCGCCGACGAGAACGGGACGGCGCGCCCGCTCACCGCCGCCGAGGCCGACCGGGTGGCCGCGCTGCGGGTCACCAACCTGCGCGACCTACGCGCCGGCGTCCGGGTCACCGTCGGGGCCCACGCCGCCCGCACCGAACTGGTCGGCTGGGTGGACTGGGCGCGCCCCCTGGTCTACCTGGACGTCGGCGGTCCGGGCGCGGGCGCCGACCGGGGCCTGGTCCAGGCCACCGCGTCCGCGCTGCTGGTGCGGCCCGACCCCGGCGCGCTCCCCACCCCGGCCCGGCCTCCGCTGGTGCCGCCGGCGGACCGGTGGCGGATGCGGGAGCCGGCCGGCGGCCACGGCCTGGGCGCGGTACGCGACCTGCTGATCGGGCTCGGCGCCGACCGGGTCGACAGGCCCGCCGCCGACGGCCGTCGGCTACGCGACGACCGGGTGGGCGGCATCCCGGTGGACGTGTTCCAGGCACCCCTCGCACCGACTGGTGGCCCGCCGCCGACGCTGTGGGTGGACGCGGACGCCCGCCTGCACCGGCTCAGCGGCCGGATGGCCGACGGCACTCCCGTCACCGTCGACCTGACCCGCGCCGACCGGCCTGCCCTGCACCCGGTGGACGCCCTCGGCGGCCGGCCCGGGCAGCCCCGGGCGCTCACCGACGACGAGGCCGCCCGGCTGGCCGCGCTGCCCGCCCGGCTTCGGGCACTGGGCGGCGCGGCGGTGACGGTGGCCGCTCCGCTCGCCCCGTCGGCCAACCTGCGGGCCACCGGCACGGCGGACTGGACGAGCCCGTCGGCGTACCTCGCGGTGATCGAGGAGGGCAGCGGCCGGCGTACCCTCCGCTGGGCCCGGCCGGGACGGGTGGCGCAGGTGCCGCGGTCCCCCGACGGGCCCGCGACGCCCCCGGCGCCCGTGCCGGCCGCGCTGCTCGCGGCCCCCGCGCACCCGCCCGGCGACGACCTGGACCGGCTGCTCGACGCGGCGCTGCGGGCGGCTGCGCGCCCGCCGTCCGGTGACGCCGTCCGGGTCCGGGAGGACCGGCTCGACGACCGGACGGTCGACGTGTTCGGGCTGCCGGGCGGCCGCCGCCTGTGGCTGGACCACGGCGGTGTGCCGCGCCGGATGGAACTGCGGACCGGTTCGGGCGTGTGGATCCGGCTCGACCTCACACCGGGCCGCCCGGCGGGCAGCGGCGGGTCGCCGGCCCCGGCGTCCCGCTGAACCCCGGTGTGGTCGGGACGCCCCGCTCAGGGCCGCCAGCCGGTCTGCGCGGCCCACTCCTCGGCGCGCAGGTGCTCCTCGTCGAACCAGGGATCGGTCACCGTGCCCCAGGCCGCGCGCTCCGGCGCGGCCGCCGCGAGTTCCCGCTTCACCTGCAGGTAGTCGGCGCGCCGCGCCGGGTCGGCGCGCAGGTGGTCGCGCATCAGCAGCGCGTACCGCCAGCCGGGCGAACCGGCCTCCCGCAGGTGCAGGCGCACCGGGCGCGCCGGGTCCGCGCCACCGTGCAGCCGCTTGGCCCAGCGCACCGGCTCCGGCTGCCGCGGAGCGTCCCACCACTCGCCCGGCAGCCGGGGGAAGCCCGCATCGGCCAGCCGCTGCGCGAGCGGCCCGTCCGCCTCGTCGAGCGAGGACACCGTCACCTGAATGTCGATCACGTCCGGGGCGGCAAGTCCCGGCACGGCGGTGGAGCCGACGTGGTCGACGCGGATGTCGCGGCCGGCCGCGTGACGGATCCGGGCGGCCAGCCGGGCGTACTGCTCGGGCCAGGTCGGGTCCGGCCCGACGAGCGCCGCCGGGTCGGGCGGCACGGCGCGGCGCTCGCGGACGTTGCGCTCGTAGGGCAGCAGACGGTCCCGCCAGAGGACGTCCACCGCGGCGTGCAGCTCGGCGAGCGTGCCGTCGTTCGGGAGCAGCACGTCGGCGACCGTGCTGCGGGTGGCGTCGTCGGCCTGCGCGGCGATGCGCCGCTGCGCCTCCGCCGGGGCCATGCCCCGGTCGCGGGTCAGCCGGGCCATCCGGGTCGGCACGGCCGTCTGCACCACGACCACCAGGTGGTACGTCGGCGCCAGTCCCACCTCGACCAGCAGCGGCACGTCGTTCACGACGATCGCGTCGGCGGAGGCGGCGGCGACCAGTTCGGCGCTGCGCGCGCGTACCCGGGGGTGGGTGATCCCTTCGAGGGTGCGGCGGGCGGCCTCGTCGCCGAAGACCAGCGCGCCGAGGGCGGCCCGGTCCAGCGCACCGTCGGCGTCCAGGACCTTCTCGGAGAAGGCGGCGACCACCTCGGTCAGCCCGTCGGTCCCGGGCGCGACGATCTCACGGGCGATGCGGTCCGAGTCGACGATCACCGCGCCCAGCGCGGCGAGGCGGCTCGCCACCGCGCTCTTGCCCGATCCGATTCCGCCGGTCAGCCCCACCTTCAGCACCCGGACAGTCAACCGGATCCGGCCTCCGCATGCCAAACCCGCCCGGCGTACGACGCGGGCCCCGCCCCCGGCGCTCCGCTGGTGCGGAACGCGGGGACGGGGCCCGTCGTCAGAGGCAGTCGCCGGTTCGTCCGGTGGGACGAACAGGCGTCAGCGTCCGGTCACTTGCCGCCGGCGAGCTTCTCCCGCAGCGCGGCGAGCGCCTCGTCGGTCGCGAGCGTGCCGGCCGGCTCCTCGGCCTGACGGCTCGGGGCCGAGGTCGAGGTGGTGGTGCCGCTGGTGACGGGCGGAGCCGGGTTGGCAGCGGCCTCGGCGTCGGCGGCGCGGGAGGTCTGCACCTGCTTGGTGTGGGCCTCCCAGCGCTGACGCGCCTCGGCGTACTGCTGCTCCCAGGTCTCGCGCTGCTTGTCGTAGCCCTCGAGCCACTCGCCCGTCTCCGGGTCGAAGCCCTCCGGGTAGATGTAGTTGCCCTCGTTGTCGTACGTCG
The DNA here is from genome assembly GCF_008868145.1 of Micromonospora sp. AMSO1212t. Taxonomy (NCBI): domain Bacteria; kingdom Bacillati; phylum Actinomycetota; class Actinomycetes; order Micromonosporales; family Micromonosporaceae; genus Micromonospora; species Micromonospora sp. AMSO1212t. Next base: position 23,562 of record NZ_WBKS01000047.1, on the reverse strand, counting down.
CGGCCATGCCGTAGAGGGTCGGGTCGAAGTGCTCCTCGCCCTCGACGAAGCCCTCGTTGGCCTGCTTGAGCGACAGCGAGATCCGGCGACGCTCCAGGTCGATGTCGATGACCTTGACCATGACCTCGGAGCCGACCTGCACGACCTGCTCCGGGATCTCCACGTGGCGCTCGGCCAGCTCGGAGATGTGGACCAGGCCCTCGATGCCGTCGTCCACCCGGACGAACGCGCCGAACGGCACCAGCTTGGTGACCTTACCCGGCACGATCTGCTGGATCGCGTGGGTGCGGGCGAACTGACGCCACGGGTCCTCCTGCGTCGCCTTCAGCGACAGCGAGACCCGCTCGCGGTCCAGGTCGACGTCCAGGACCTCGACCTCGACCTCCTGGCCCACCTCGACGACCTCGGACGGGTGGTCGATGTGCTTCCAGGACAGCTCGGAGACGTGCACGAGGCCGTCCACGCCACCCAGGTCGACGAACGCGCCGAAGTTGACGATCGAGGAGACGACGCCCTTGCGGACCTGCCCCTTCTGCAGCTTGTTGAGGAACTCGGTGCGCACCTCGGACTGCGTCTGCTCCAGCCAGGCACGGCGGGACAGCACCACGTTGTTGCGGTTCTTGTCCAGCTCGATGATCTTGGCCTCGAGCTCGCGGCCCACGTACGGCTGCAGGTCACGCACACGCCGCATCTCGACGAGCGACGCGGGCAGGAAGCCACGCAGGCCGATGTCGAGGATGAGACCACCCTTGACGACCTCGATGACCGAGCCGCGGACGACGCCGTCCTCGTCCTTGATCTTCTCGATCGTGCCCCAGGCCCGCTCGTACTGCGCCCGCTTCTTGGAGAGGATCAGCCGACCCTCCTTGTCCTCCTTCTGGAGGACGAGGGCCTCGATGTGGTCGCCGACCGAAACCACCTCGGCCGGGTCCACGTCGTGCTTGATCGACAGCTCCCGAGAGGGGATGACACCCTCGGTCTTGTAGCCGATGTCGAGCAGGACCTCGTCCCGATCGACCTTGACGACGGTGCCTTCGACAATGTCGCCGTCGTTGAAGTACTTGATGGTCTCGTCGATCGCGGCGAGGAAAGCTTCCTCAGAGCCGAGGTCGTCGTGGGTGACCTTGTTGGCGCTCGAGGTGGCCTCGATGCTGCTCGTCATGTGGGCGGTTGCTCCGGTCGGATGGGTTGTCACAGCGGGCATGGGTGTCGCAGTGACTCTTCCGCGCCAACGGATCCGTCGCCGGGCACACCGAACGATCGACGCGAGAAGATCATTAGTGGCTCCGGTGACCGCGCACCTGCTCCCTGCCGAGGCACACGATCCGCGAGCGCATCGTCTAGCCTACCCGCTGCATTACCACAGCGTGCAAGCCCTCCCGGGTCCGCGCGAACTCATCCGCTGCGAAAGCGGAGATTTTGCTCGGTAAGGTGCCACAGCTGTCTCGTCCGTCACATCCGTCCCAGCCGCCACCCCACCGCACCGTGGCCGCGCCGCCGGACCTAGCGTGAACCCGTGGACGACGACAGGGTGACCCGCCGACGGGTCGACGCCGGGGAGATCCGCCGCGCCAACCGCGGCTGGTGGGACACCGACGCCGACGCGTACCAGGCCGAGCACGGCGCGTTCCTCGGTGACGCCGACTTCGTCTGGTGCCCGGAAGGGCTGCGCGAGGCCGACGCCCGGCTGCTCGGCGACGTGACCGGCCGGCGGATCCTCGAACTCGGCGCCGGGGCGGCCGCCGCCGCCCGCTGGCTCGCCGCCCAGGGCGCCCGGCCGGTCGCGCTGGACCTGTCCGCCGGCATGTTGCGGCACGCCGCCGAGGCCGCCGAACGCACCGGGGTACGCGTGCCGCTGGTGCAGGCCGACGCGCTCGCGCTGCCGTTCGCGGACGCCGCTTTCGACGCCGTCTGCACCGCGTTCGGCGCGATCCCGTTCGTGGACGACTCGGCAGCGGCGATGCGCGAGGTGGCGAGGGTGCTGCGCCCCGGCGGCCGGTGGGTCTTCTCGGTCACCCACCCGATGCGCTGGATCTTCCTGGACGATCCGGGTGAGGGCGGGCTGACCGCCGTGCACTCGTACTTCGACCGCTCCCCCTACGTCGAGCAGGACGAGCACGGCGTGGCCACGTACGTCGAGCAGCACCGCACCCTGGGCGACCGGATCCGGGAGCTGGTCGGCGCCGGTTTCCGCCTGCTGGACCTGGTGGAGCCGGAGTGGCCGGCCGGGCACGAGGGGATCTGGGGCCAGTGGAGCCCGCTGCGCGGCCGGCTGTTCCCCGGCACCGCGATCTTCGTCGCCGAGAAGCCGACGGACTGAGCGCGTCGCACGTCGCCGCCGCAGGGATTCCCTTCTACTGGCGGATCGAGCAGGATCCGGTGCACCTCTTCGCGTACCGCCTCGGTGACCGGATCGGCCCGGGCGGCGAGCGGCAGTACGAACTGGTGGACGACGGCAGCGAGGTGATCGAGCTGCCCGAGCCCTTCGCGATCAAGCTGCCGATCGCGGAGATCCGGCCCTGACGACGCCGTTACTCGATATCCACTCCGGGTAACCGGGCGGCATGGCCGAGAAGGAGTTCCACGCCGGTGACCACGTCTCCTGGGCCAGCCACAGCGGCCGGGCGTACGGCGTCGTCAAGGAGAAGCTGACCGAGCGCACCCACGTACGCGGGCACACGGTGAACGCCTCGCCGGAGCAGCCGCAGTACCGGATCACCAACGACGACTCGGGCCGCGACGTCGCCCACCGTCCGGAGGTGCTTCGCCATGAGTCGCGCTGAGGATCCGCAGCAGACGTACCGGGAGTTCACCGACGCGGTGAACATGAAGCCGGGCGAGCTGTCCCGCTGGCTGGAGAGCGAGGAGTCCAAGCACGTCGGATGGCACAAGAAGGGCACCCAGGGCGGCGAGTCGGTCGGCCACGACTCCGGCCGGCGCATCGTCGACCTGCTGCGCCGCAAGCGCGCCGACCTCACCGCCGCCGACTACAAGCACATGCGCAAGGTGATCGGGTACGTCCACCGCCACCTGGCGCAGCGGCCGTCCGGCGACGTCCGGGACACCAGGTGGCGCTGGTCGCTGATGAACTGGGGGCACGACCCGCTCAAGGGCTGAGCCGGCCGGTCCGTTCGCCGCGCGTTGGTACCGTGCCGGCGATGACGACAGACGTTCCGACCGCCGGCCGTCATCCCCGCGCCGGAAGGGTGGTCCTCCTGGCGGGCCTCGGCCTGATCGCCGTCGCGGCAGTCTTCCTGGTGGCGACCGGCAACACCGGCGTCAGGTACAGCGCCGACCACGACGGCACCGTACCGATGTGGAGCCGGTGGATTCCGGCGCTCGCCGGGATCGCGCTGATCCGGCTGATCCCGCCCGCACCCGGCCCGAGATGGCCGGACCCGGTCGCGCCGTACCGCGAGGCGGTGCCGCTGCTGCTCGCCGGGATCGCGTTCGCCGCCGTCATGCCACTGCTGGGCGGCGAACCCGCGTACACGCTGTTGAAGCTCGCGCTGCTGCTCGGCGTACCGATGGTGGTGTTCCTGGCTGCGCGCCGGTGGCCGCCACGGTGGCGGCCGGGCCCGGCCCCGGCGGACGCCGCCCACCGGTGGGGTCCGGCGCTGCCGGTGGCGGTGTGGCTGGTGCTCAGCTACGCGACGCCGCTGGCCGTGCCCGCGAGCGACTGGGGACGGACCGTCACGCCGGTCGAACTGGTCGTCACGCTGCTGGTGGCCTTCGCGGTGAACGCGCTGCTGGAGGAGGCCTTCTACCGGCGGTGGCTGCAGACCCGGTGGGAATCCCTGCTCGGCCGGTGGCCGGCGATCGTGCTCGCGTCGCTGGTGTGGGCGGCCTGGCACGTGGCCATCCAGGGCAGCGGCCGGCCCGCCGTCGACCTGGCGTCGGTGGTCGTCAACCACGGCGTGATCGGGCTGTTCCTCGGCTACCTGTGGTCGCGGTACCGCCGGATGTGGCCGCTGCTCGTGGTGCACGGCGCGGTCAACGCGATGCCCGTCCTGCTCGGCCTCTGACCGGCCCGCTTGACCCTGCCGCAGGCGGCAGGGTCGGACGATGCCGGCATGGAACGCCGCACGCCACGCGTCGCCGTGGTCACCGGTGCGGGCACCGGCATCGGCCGGGCCACCGCACGCTCCCTCGCCACCTCCGGGTACGCAGTGGTCGCGGTCGGCCGGCGCGCCGCGCCGCTGACGGAGACCGCCGCCGGCCGGCCCGACATCGCCCCGCTGGCCGCCGACGTCACCGCGCCCGACGCGCCCGGCCGGATCGTGCACGCCGCGCTCGACCGGTACGGCCGCCTCGACGTCCTGGTCAACAACGCGGGCGTGGCCGGCGGCGGGCCGCTGGCGGAACTCGACGAGGACGCCGCCCGGCGGCAGCTGGACACGAACCTGCTGGCCCCGATCCGGCTGGCGCACGCCGCCGTCGAGGCGCTCGCCGCGACGCGCGGCGTGATCGTCAACGTCACCACGTCGGTCGGTCTGCGCGCCTGGCCGGGCAGTTCGGTGTACGCGGCGGGCAAGGCGGCGCTGGACTCGCTGACCCGCAGCTGGGCGGTGGAGCTCGCGCCCCGTGGCGTCCGGGTGGTGGCGGTGGCGCCCGGCGCGGTCGACACTCCCATCGGGGCGCACAGTGGCCTCTCCCCCGAGCGGCGCGCGGCGGTGCGGGACTGGCAGCTCGCACACACGCCGGCGGGGCGGATCGGCCGGCCGGAGGACGTAGCCTGGGCGATCCGGCGGCTGTGCGAGCCGGAGGCGGACTTCGTCACCGGTGTGGTGCTGCCGGTGGACGGGGGCGCGGTGGTCGCGTGAGAGGACGGTGGCAGCGGTGCGGATCGGCGCGGTGGCGAAGGCGACGGGTTGCACTCCGCGTGCCCTGCGGCACTACGAGGAACACGGGCTCATCGCCTCGGCCCGGGCGGCGAACGGCTACCGCGAGTACGACGACGCCGTGGTCACCCGGGTCCGCAACATCCGTCACCTGCTCGACGCCGGGCTGACGTTGGACGACGTGCGGGTCTTCCTGCCCTGCCTGGACGGGGACGTCGCGTCGGCGCCGCCGTCTCCGGCCGGGCTGCGGGTCGGCCGGGAGCGGCTGGCCGTGCTGGACGCCCGGATCGCGGCTCAGATGGCCGTCCGGGACCGCCTGGCCGCCGCCCTGAACGCCGCTTCCCCACCCGCCGCGCCGCCGCCTCTTGCGCGGTGATCAAGGGGGCTGTGTCCCCGAACAGGCTCGGGCGTGACACAAACCCCTTGATCACCGCCGGGGTAGGTGGGGCGGGCGGGTCGGGCGAGACGCGTCAGTGGTCGGCGCTGTTCCAGTCGCGGCCCTCGCCCACGGAGACCTCCAGCGGCACCGACAGCGGGTACGCCTCGCCCATCTCCTTGCGCACCAGCGCTTCCAGCGCCTCCCGCTCACCCGGCGCGACCTCGAAGACCAGCTCGTCGTGCACCTGCAACAGCATCCGGGACCGCAGCCCGGCGTCGCGCAGCGCGCTGTCGACGTGCAGCATGGCGACCTTGATGATGTCGGCCGCCGAGCCCTGGATCGGGGCGTTGAGCGCCATCCGCTCGGCCATCTCCCGCCGCTGCCGGTTGTCGCTGACCAGGTCGGGCAGGTAGCGGCGGCGGCCCAGGATCGTGGAGGTGTAGCCGTCCTGGCGGGCGCGGGCCACCACCTCCTGAAGGTAGTCGCGGACCCCGCCGAACCCGGCGAAGTAGTTCTCCATCAGCCCGCGCGCCTCCTCGGCGGTGATGCCGAGCTGCTGGGACAGGCCGAACGCGCTGAGCCCGTACGCCAGGCCGTAGTTCATCGCCTTGATCTTGCGGCGCTGGTCGGCGGTCACGTCGCCGACCTCGACCGTGAAGACCGAGGACGCGGTGGCGGCGTGGAAGTCGTGCCCGGAGTTGAACGCCTCGATCAGCGCGTCGTCCGAGGACAGGTGCGCCATGATCCGCATCTCGATCTGGCTGTAGTCGGCGGTGAGCAGGCACTCGTAGCCCTCGCCGACGACGAACGCGCGCCGGATCCGCCGCCCCTCCTCGGTGCGGATCGGGATGTTCTGCAGGTTCGGCTCGGTGGAGGACAGCCGCCCGGTCGCCGCCACGGTCTGGTTGAACGTGGTGTGGATCCGGCCGTCGTCGGAGACGGACTTGAGCAGACCGTCGACTGTCGACTTGAGCTTCGCCACGTCGCGGTGGCGCAGCAGGTGGTGCAGCAGCGGGTGCTCGGTCTGCGCGTAGAGCCACTGGAGCGCGTCGGCGTCGGTGGTGTAGCCGGTCTTGATCCGCTTGGTCTTGGGCAGGCCCAGCTCGGTGAAGAGGATCTCCTGCAGCTGCTTCGGCGAGCCGAGGTTGAACTCCCGGCCGACCACCTCGTACGCGCCCTGGGCAGCGGCCTTCACCTCGGCGGCGAAGTGCGCCTCCAGCTCGGAGAGGTAGTCGGTGTCGGCGGCGATGCCGGTGCGTTCCATGGTGGCGAGCACCCGCATCAGCGGCAGCTCGACGCCGGCCATCAGCCGGGCCGACTGCTCGCCGTCGCGGGACAGCTCGGCGTCGATCGCGTCGGCCAGGTCGAGCGTGGCGCGGGCCTTGAGCATGAGGTTCTGCTCGGCCACGCCCTCGTCGCCGAGCCCGTCGAGCGTGAGCTGACCGCTCTCCGGCGCGTCGACGCGCAGCTCCCGGTGCAGGTAACGCAGCGCCAGGTCGGTCAGGTCGTAGGAGCGCTGGTCGGGGCGGGCCAGGTAGGCGGCGATCTGGGTGTCGCGGGCAATGCCCTGCAGCTCCCAGCCGTGCGCGGCGAAGGCCAGCACCGTCGGCTTGCTGTCGTGCAGCACCTTCGGGCGCTCGGCGTCGGCCAGCCACCCGGCCAGCGCGGTCTCGTCGCCGGCGGCCAGCCGGCTCGGGTCGAACCAGGCGCCCGCGCCGGCGGCGGTGGCCAGCGCCATCGCGGTCACGGTGGCGGTGTGCCGGCGGTTGGGGCCGGTGTCGAGCGTGACAGCCAGGCCCACCGGGGCACCCGCCGGGGCGTGCGTGTCGAGCCAGCCCGCGAGTGCGCCCGGCTCGGTGAGCACCTCGCCGGCCAGATCGAAGCCCGCCTCGGCCTCCGGCTCGACCGCCTCCAGGTATTGGTAGAGCCGGTCGCGCAGGATGCGGAACTGCAGCGTGTCGAAGACCTGGTGCACCGCCTCGCGGTCCCAGCCCTGCCAGCGGGCGTCGTCCGGGCGGACCGGCAGCTCCAGGTCGGAGACCAGGCGGTTGATCTCGTAGTTGCGGATCACGTCGGCCAGCCGCTCGCGCAGGCTGTCGCCGGCCTTGCCCTTGATCTCGTCGGCCCGGGCCACCACGCCCTCGACGCCGCCGTACAGGTTGATCCACTTGGCGGCGGTCTTCGGGCCGACGCCGGGCACCCCGGGGAGGTTGTCGCTGGTCTCGCCGACCAGCGCGGCCAGGTCGCGGTAGCGGTCCGGGGTGACGCCGTACTTCGCCTCGATGGCGGCCGGGTCCATCCGGGCCAGGTCGGAGACGCCCTTGCGCGGGTAGAGCACAGTCACGCGCTCGCCGACGAGCTGGAACGCGTCCCGGTCACCGGTGGAGATCAGCACGTCCATGCCCTGGTCGCGGGCCTGGCAGGCGAGCGTAGCGATGACGTCGTCGGCCTCGTAGCCCTCCCGCTCGACCACCGGCACGCGCAGCGCGGCCAGGACCTCCTTGACCAGGCTGACCTGTCCCTTGAAGTCGGTGGGGGTCTCGCTGCGGCCGGCCTTGTACTCGGCGTACCTGTCCGTGCGGAAGGAGCGGCGGGAGACGTCGAACGCCACGATGATGTGCGTCGGCTGCTCGTCGCGCAGCACGTTGATCAGCATCGAGGTGAAGCCGTAGACGGCGTTTGTCGGCTGCCCCGTGGTGGTGGAGAAGTTCTCCACAGGCAGGGCGAAGAAAGCCCGGTATGCCAGGGAGTGTCCGTCGACGAGGAGCAGGCGCGGCGTCGTAGCTGTCACGGCAGCGACTCTAGTCCGTACGCCCGACAACTCCGGCCTCCGGTGCGGCGCGCGCCGCACCGGAGGCCGAGGTCAGAGAACCTTGGCCAGGAACGCCTTGGTCCGCTCGTGCTTCGGCGCCGAGATCACCTCGCGCGGGTCACCCTGCTCGACCACCACGCCGCCGTCCATGAACACGAGGTGGTCGCCCACCTCCCGGGCGAAGCCGATCTCATGGGTCACCACGATCATCGTCATGCCGTCGCGGGCCAGGTCCTTCATCGTGTCCAGCACCTCGCCCACCAGCTCCGGGTCGAGCGCGCTGGTCGGCTCGTCGAACAGCATCAGCTTCGGCCGCATGGCCAGCGCCCGGGCGATCGCCACCCGCTGCTGCTGGCCGCCGGAGAGCTGACCGGGGTACGCGCCGAGCTTGTCGCCCAGCCCCACCCGGTCCAGCAGCTGCGCGGCGTGCTCCCGGGCCTGCGCCTTCTTGGCCTGGCGCAGCAGCACCGGGGCCTCCATGACGTTCTGCAGCACCGTCATGTGCGGGAACAGGTTGAACCGCTGGAACACCATGCCGATGGCGCGGCGCTGCGCGGCCACGTCCCTGTCCCGCATCTCGTACAGCTTGCCGCCGCGCTCCCGGTAACCGATCAGGTCGCCGTCGACCCGGATCCGGCCGGCGTCGATCTTCTCCAGGTGGTTGATGCAGCGCAGGAACGTCGACTTGCCGGAGCCGGAGGGCCCGAGCAGGCAGCACACCTCGCCGGAGCGGACCTCCAGGTCGATGCCCTTGAGCACCTCCAGCGGCCCGAACGACTTGTGCACCTGCTCGGCCCGCACCATCAGCCCGGACTCGGCGGTCGGCGTCTCCGGGGAAGCGGTCGTATCCGTCATTGCGCCGTCCCACTCGTCGTGCTGCCGCTCTCGGCGGCGAGCCCTCGCAGCCGCTGTCGAGCCCGCGTACTGCGCCCGAAACCCTTCGAGTAGTGCCGCTCCAGGTAGTACTGCCCCACCAGCAGGACGCTGGTCAGCAGCAGGTACCACAACGTCGCGGCGACGTACATCGGGAAGGGCTGGAAGGTCCGGGAACCGACGGCCTTGAGCTGGAAGAACAGCTCCATCGACACCGGCACGAAGGCCACCAGCGAGGTGTCCTTGAGCATCGCGATGGTCTCGTTGCCGGTCGGCGGAATGATCACCCGCATCGCCTGCGGCAGCACGATCCGCCGCAGGATCTGCGCCCGGCTCATGCCCAGCGCCTGAGCCGCCTCGGTCTGCCCCTCGTCCACCGACTGGATGCCGGCCCGGACGATCTCGGCCATGTACGCGGCCTCGGACAGGCCCAGCGCCAGCATGCCGGCGACGAAGCCGGTCAGGATGTCGACCGCGCTGAACCCGAACAGCCGGGCCTCGAAGTCGTGCAACCCGAACAGGGCGCCGATCTGCCGGTCGAACGGCAGACCGAACTCCAGCCGCGACCAGAGGATGCCGAGGTTGCCGAAGAGGATCGCCAGCACCAGCCGCGGCACCGCCCGGAAGAACCAGGTGTAGACCCAGGCCACGCCGCGCAGCACCGGGTTGGGCGACAGCCGCATGATCGCGATGACGATGCCCAGGCCGATGCCGATCACCATCGACGTGATCAGCAGCAGGACGGTGCCGCGCAGCCCTTCGATGATCGGCGGACGGAACATCTCGTCCACCATGAACGACCACTGGAACGCGGAGTTCGTGACCAGCATGTGCACGAACATCGCGACCAGCACGGCGATGACCGCCACGCCGGCCCAGCGCCCGGGGTGCCGCACGGGCACGGCCTTGATCGGTTCAGGCCGTGCCCGTCCGGATGTGTCGGCCGACATGGTCAGACCGACGGGTTCAGTTCAGCGTTGGTGATCGCGCCGCCCTCGACACCCCACTTGCCGAGCGCGGCCTTGTAGCTGCCGTCGGCGATGACCGCCTGCACGGCCTCCTTGAGCACCTCGGCGAACGCCTGCTGGTCCTTGTTCACCGCGTAGCCGTACGGCGCCGACTCGTAGATGTCGCCGAGCACCTCCAGCTGGCCGTTGCTCTGCTTCACCGCGTACGCGCCGACCGGGGAGTCGGCCAGCATGGCGTCGTTCTTGCCGCTGCCCACGGCGGCGGTGGCGTCGCTCTGCGCCTGGTACTGGTCGATCTTGATGGCCGGCTTGCCGGCGTCGGTGCACTTCTTCGACCGGGCGGTGATGTCGTCGAGCTGGACCGTGCCGACCTGCACGGCGATCTTCTTGCCGCAGGCGTTCTCCGGGTCGACCCCGGCCGGGTTGCCCTTCTTGGTCGCCCACTGGGTGCCCGCCGAGTAGTAGCTCACCATGTTGACGCTCTTGAGCCGGTCGGGGTTGATGGTGAACGACGAGACGCCGACCTCGTACTTGCCCGAACCCACGCCGGGCAGGATCGCGTCGAACGGCGCCGACTCGTACTCGGCCTTGAGGCCGAGCTTCTGGGCCACCGCGTTGAACAGCTCCACGTCGAAGCCGACCACGGTCTTGCCGTCGGAGTCGAGGAACTCGGCCGGGGCGTACGTCGAGTCGGTGCCGACCTTGATCACGCCGTCGGCCTTGATGGCGTCCGGCACCTTCGCGGCCAGGTTGGAGTCCGCCGTGGCGGACACCGACGGGCCGTCGCCCGGCTCGGCCGAGTTCTCCTTCTCACCGCACGCGGCGAGGGAGAGCAGCAGGACGGCCGCACCGGCGACGCCGAGCGCCGCCCGCCGTCCGGGGTTGGGGTGGAACATGGCTGTACTCCTTATTGCGAGGGGTCGGCCGGTCAGGCCACGCCGAGGTAGGCCTCTTTGACCGAGGGGTCGTGCAGCAGGTCCGTGCCGGAACCGCTCTTGACGATCCGGCCGGTCTCCAGCACGTACGCCCGGTGGGCGCGCGCCAGCGCCTGCTGGGCGTTCTGCTCCACCAGCAGGATGGTGGTGCCCTGCTGGTTGATCTCCGTGATGATCGTGAAGATCTGCTGGATCAGCATCGGCGCGAGACCCATCGACGGCTCGTCGAGCAGCAGCAGCTTCGGCCGGCTCATCAGCGCCCGGCCCACGGCGAGCATCTGCTGCTCGCCGCCGGAGAGCGTGCCGCCGGCCTGCTTGCGCCGCTCGGCCAGCCGCGGGAACAGCTCCAGCACCCGGGCCAGGTCCTGCGCGATGCCGGCCTTGTCCCGCCGGGTGTACGCGCCCATGTCCAGGTTCTCCAGCACCGACATGCCGGGGAAGATGCCCCGGCCCTCGGGCGCCTGGCACAGCCCGCGCCGGACCCGCAGGTCGGCGCGGAGCTTGGTGATGTCCTCGCCGGCGAACTTGATCCGGCCGGAGGCGACCGGCCGGATGCCGGAGATCGCCCGCATGGTGGTGGACTTGCCGGCGCCGTTCGCGCCGATCAGCGCGACGATCTCCCCCTCGTCCACGGTCAGGCTGATGCCGTGCAGCGCCTGGATCCGCCCGTAGAGCAGGCTCACGTCCTCGATCTCAAGCAGCATCGTCCGGCACCCCCAGGTACGCCGCGACCACCTTCGGGTTGTCCCGCACCTCGGCGGGCAGCCCTTCGGCGATCTTCTTTCCGAACTCCAGGACCACGATCCGGTCGGTCACGCCCATCACCAGGCGCATGTCGTGCTCGATCAGCAGCACCGTCACGCCCTGGTCCCGGATCTGCCGGATGAGCTGGAGCAGCTCCTCCTTCTCCGCCGGGTTGAAGCCGGCGGCCGGCTCGTCCAGGCAGAGCAGTTTCGGATCGGTGGCCAGCGCGCGGGCGATCTCCAACCGCCGCTGCTCGCCGTAGGACAGGTTGCGGGCGAACTCGTGCATCCGGTTGCGGATGCCGACGAACTCCAGCAGGCGCTCGGCCTTCTCCCGGCCCTCGCGCTCCTCCTTCCAGTGCCGCGGCAGGCGCAGCAGGGCGGAGATCACGCTGGTCTTGTGGTGCGCGTCCGCGCCGACCTGGACGTTCTCCAGCGCGGTCATCTCCGGGAAGAGACGGATGTTCTGGAAGGTACGGGCCATGCCCATCCGGGTGATCTGGTGGCGCTTCTTGCCACTGATCTTCTGGCCCAGGAACCGGATCTGCCCCTCGGTGGGCTGGTAGATGCCGGTCATCGCGTTGAAGCAGGTGGTCTTGCCGGCGCCGTTCGGGCCGATCAGACCGAGGATCTCACCCTTGTAGAGGGTGAAGTCCACGTCGTTGAGGGCCACCACGCCGCCGAAGCGCAGCGTGACGTGGTCGACCTCCAGCAACGGCTCCCGCTTGCCGACCGCCTCGACGGCGGGGGCCGCCGCCTGGACCGGAACCTTCGGGTTCTGCTCGGTGTCACTCACCGACGATCACCTCCTTGCGGCGGTCCTTGAACTCCGCCGCTCGTCGCCGGTTCGGGATCAGGCCCTGCGGCCGGAAGATCATCATCACCACGAGCACCAGACCGAAGAACAGGAACCGGTACTCGTACAGCTCGATGCCGAACAGCTCGATGCCACGGAACCGCTCGATCATGTACGCCACCAGGCCACCGCCGACGATCGCGCCGACGATGTTGCCCGAGCCGCCGAAGATGACGGCGGCCAGGATGATGATCGAGTTGAGCAGCTCGAAGTTCTGCGAGTTGACGAAGTTCTGCTTACCGGCGAACAGCGCGCCGGCCAGGCCGGCGATGGCCGCGCCGGAGGCGAACGCCCACAGCTTGAACTTGAACGTCGGCACGCCCATCAACTGGGCCGCGTCCTCGTCCTCGCGGATCGAGATCCAGGCCCGGCCGACCCGGCTGTGGGTCAGGTTCCGCACCCCGATCACGACCAGGATGATCAGCGTGAGCACCAGCCAGTAGTACGGGCGGGCGTCGAGCACGCCGAACCACGGCCGGCCGTCGGCGTACTGGCCGGGCGGGTGCGGGATCTGGTTGAAGCCGCGCTGTCCCTTGAGGAACTCGGAGCTGACCGCCGCGATCCGGATCATCTCGGCGAAGCCGAGCGTCACCAGCGCCAGGTAGTCGCCGCGCAGACGCAGCGTCGGCGTACCGAGCATGACGCCGGAGACCATGGTCAGGCCGATCGCGATCGGCACCACCAGCAGCCACGGCCACAGCGTCTTGATGTCGCTGCTCGGCGAGGTCAGCACCGCGACGGTGTACGCGCCGACGGCGAAGAAGCCGAAGTAGCCGAGGTCGAGCAGGCCGGCGAAGCCCACCACGATGTTGAGCCCGACCGCCAGCAGCACGTAGATCGAGACCGTGAACATCACCTGCGTGAAGTTCGCGCCGGGCGTCGGGATCGGCCCGAGGTACTGGTAGAACTCCTTGTTCGGCAGCGCGTAGAAGAACGCGATGACCGCGACCAGCAGCACCCAGCGCACCCAGCGCGGCGCGTGGTGCCAGCGCTCCGAGATCGCGTGCCGGCCCTGCCGCAGCTTGTCCGCCGCCGTCTCCCGCCGCTCCGGCGGGTCGATGGTGGTCGTCATGCGCGTGCCCTCCCCAGTGATTCGCCGAGCAGACCGGTCGGCCGGAACATCAGCAGCACGACCAGCACCGCGAACGCGGCGAAGTCCTTCCACTGACTGCCGAACAGGCCCGCGGCGTAGTTCTCCACGACGCCGAGCAGCAACCCGCCGACGAGCGCGCCGCGCAGGTTGCCGATACCGCCGAGCACCGCCGCGGTGAACGCCTTGAGGCCCAGCAGGAAGCCGACGCTGTAGGTGAGCGTCTGGATCCGCACGTCGTACAGCAGGCCCGCGACGCCGGCCATGGTGCCACCGGCGATGAAGACCATCAGGATGATGCGGTCCTTGTTGACGCCCATCAGCGCCGCCGTGTTGGCGTCCTGGGCGACCGCCCGGATGCCGCGGCCGGTACGGCTGCGGTTGATGAACTGGTCCAGCGCGAACATCATCACCAGCGCGGAACCGATCGTGAGCAGCTGCACCGCGTCGATCGGCACCCCGGCGATGTGGAACAGCGGCTCCGAGCTGACCAGGATCGGCGCACCCTCCGGCCGGCGCCGGGTGTAGACGCCGAACGCCTCCGAGATGGCGATCGAGGCACCGATGGCGGTGATGAGGAACGCCAGCGGCGGCGCGTTGCGCTTCCGCAGCGGCCGGTACGCGACCCGTTCGATCACCGTGGCGGTGCCCGCCGAGGCGATCGCCGCCACGATCATCGCCACCAGCAGATAGAACAGGATCGAGCCGATGCCACTGACCTGCGAGTTCTGGTCGAGTCCGAAGCCGTTCCAGGTCCAGATCGCGGCGAACGCGCCGGCGATGAAGACCTCGGAGTGGGCGAAGTTGATGAGCCTGAGCACGCCGTACACAAGCGTGTAGCCGAGCGCGACCAGGGCGTAGATGGCGCCCTGCGTCAAGCCGGTCGTGGTGAGTTCCCCGAAGTTGGAGAACAATCCGTCGAAGTCCAAGGGAGGGACGCTCCGTCGCTCAAGAGAAAAAGAGGGTGCGGCCGGGAGCCAGCTCCCGGCCGCACCCGCGATCACTACTCAATCGCCAGTCCAGCGATCGAACGATCAGGACTTGGGGATCTCCTGGTCCGGGACGACCTTGCCGCCCTGCACCTTGAACGCCCAGACCTTGACCTGCGCCGGGTCGAGCTCGCCGCCCTCGACGAACTTGTAGCTGGCGGCAACGCCCTCGCCGCTGTAGCCCTTCACGAACTCCAGCAGGTCGGCCCGGCTGCTCTTACCGGCCTTGATGCCCGCCAGCAGGATGTTCGCCGCGTCGTAGGCGGTGTCGCTGTAGGTGCCCGGCTCGGTGCCGTTGAGCGCCTTGAAGTCGGCGACGAAGCTGCCGCGGGCCTCGGCGGACGGAGCGCAGGGGCAGGTGAGGATGGTGCCCTCGGCGGCGGCCGCACCGGCGGAGGTGATGTACGCGCCGTCGTTCACGCCGTCACCGGCGACCAGCGGAGCGGTGACCCCGGCAGCGGTGAGCTGCTTGCGGATCAGGCCGGCCTCCTGGTAGTAGCCGCCGTAGAAGATCGCCTTGACGTTGGCGGCCTTGACCTTGGTGACCACACCGGAGAACTCGACCTGCTTGCCCTCGCCCTGGACCTTGTCGCTGCCCACGACCGAGGCGCCGAGGACCTTCTTGACCTCGTCGGCCAGGCCGGCGCCGTACGCGGACTGGTCGTCGATGACGTAGACCCGGTCGGCCTTCATCACGTTCTTGATGTAGTTACCGGCGGCGGGGCCCTGGCTCAGGTCGTTGCCGACCGCGCGGAAGAAGGTCTTCCAGCCCTGCTCGGCAAGGCTGGGACGGGTCGCGGAGGGGGTGATGGTGACCAGACCGGCCTCGTTGAACAGCGGGCCGGCGGCCTCGGACTCGCCCGAGTAGGCCGGACCCACGACACCCAGGATCTTGGTGTCGTCGATCGCCTTCTGGGCCAGACCCGGCGCCTGGTCCGGGCTGCCCTGGGAGTCGAGCTCGGCGAGCTCGACCTTGCAGTCCGCGTTCTCCTTGTTGTACTTGTCGACGGCCAGCTTGACGCCGTTCTTCTCATTGATGCCCAGCGCGGCCGAGCTACCGGTCAGCGCGCCGAAGAAAGCGATCTTGCTCCCGCAGGCGCTGCCCCCGGAACCCTCATCGTCGCTGCCGCTGGAACAAGCGGTGCCACCGGCGACGAGCGCCAGCATGGCGACCCCGCCGATCACGCGTGCGAGCTTCTGCCTCAAGGCCGAACCCTCCTCCGTCCATGATCCGAACCACCCGCCGCTGATTGGCCCTTGCGGGGTGGACGAACCAAGACCGTCGTCGCCGGTCTGGGGCGGGACGTTATCCCACCGTGGGCGGTGGCGTAAGACCTGGAAAGCGGGGTTGACCGAACCGTTACACGCCGTGGCGGATTCAAGCCCATCGGCGTAAGAACCGAAGGCGGGAAAAGACTTTCGCCGACTATTCCTCGGTAACGAGCCAGGACCTCCCCACCCCCTACCGATCGACGGCCGGCAACGTCCCCCACCAGGCACGGGATGCCTTTCCGTCATCGGCGACCACGAGCAGCCCATCGTCGCGGACGGCCACTGCCAGCGCCGCGTCGCCCCCGTCCGGCACCGGCACCGGCGTGATCACCGGAAGCCACGACGCACCACCGTCACGCGACATCCAGAGCCGTCGCTGAGCCCCGTCCCCGGTCACCGCGACCAGCCGCCCACCGGACGCCGCGAGCGCGTCCACCGTCGACACCCCGGGGCCCGCCGAACCGAACCCGCCGACCCGCCGCCACCCCTGCGCCGCACCCGCCGCACCGGCGGACGGCGAGCCGCAGTCGCCGCACCCGCGCCACACCCCGAAGCGGTCACGAAGCGGGCCGACCGCCACCGGCCCGCCGTCGGCCGGCACCACCCGCTCCGCCGCCCCGGCCGCCCCCGACGGCACCGGCAGGAGCACCCGCCGCCACACCCGGCCGTCGGCCGAGAACCACGACAGCGGGGTCCGGGCCGTACCGCCTGGCGGCAGCAACGACCCCACCACCAGCCAACCCGACCCCACCGCCGCCACGTCGTACGCCGCCGTCCGGCCCCGGCCGTCGCCGGCCAGCTCCGCGACGCCCTCGCGCAGCACGAACCCCTCCGCGTCGGGCGACGTCCACACCGCCGCTCCGTCCGCGCGCGCCCCGGCGACCAGCCAACCGCCCGGACCAGCGGCCAGCCGCGACGCGCTCACCGCGCGCGGACCGCCGAACAACTCGAACGCCGCCGGCACCTCCCGCACCGGCCCACCCGGACGCCACACCCATGTTCCGGTACGCGGATTGCCGTGCACGCCACCCGTCTTCGCGCCCAGCGCCGCCATCCCGTCGTCGCGGCACGCCACCGCGTAGAGCACGTGCTGGCGGCCGTAGAACGTCTGACCGCGCACCGGAATCGGCGCCCACGTCACGCCGTCCGACGAGGACCACGCCGCCGGTCGGGTCTCCCCCGCCGGATCGGCCAGCCCGCCCACCACGTACCACCGGCCGGCGCACCGCGCGATGTCGCGCAGGACCGGACGCCCGGTGGCGCCGGCGGGAAGGGCCAGCTCGACGGGCTGCCACTGCGGGCGGACCGGCGCGGGCTCGGGCAGCGGCCGCGGAGTGGCGTGGCAGGCCGACAGGAGCAGCGCGGCGGCGACGGCGAGCACCGGCCGGACGCGCACGGGAGACATGGATCCGATCCTATCGATCGGACGCCTCCCCGGGAGGTCAGGACGCGGGTTGCTCCACCTCGCCGCCGGCGGTCTCGGCGAGGATCCGCTCGGCGACCTCCTTCATGGTCATCCGGTGGTCCATCGCGGTGCGCTGGATCCACTTGAACGCCTGCGGCTCGGTCATCCCGTAGGTGGTCATCAGCGCGCCCTTGGCGCGCTCGACGGTCTTGCGGATCTCCAGGCGGTCGGTCAGGCCGGCGACCTCCGACTCCAGCGCGGCGATCTCGGAGTAGCGGGACAGCGCGATCTCCACCGCCGGCACCAGGTCGCTCTTCTGGAACGGCTTGACCAGGTACGCCATCGCGCCGGCCGCCCGCGCCCGCTCCACCAGGTCACGCTGGCTGAACGCGGTCAGGATGATGACCGGGGCGATGCGCGCGCCGGCGATCCGCTCGGCGGCGGCCAGCCCGTCCATGATCGGCATCTTGATGTCGAGGATGACCAGATCCGGCTTGAGTTCCTCGGCGAGCTTGACGGCGGTCTCGCCGTCACCGGCCTCGCCGACGACGTCGTAGCCCTCTTCGACGAGCATCTCGGCCAGGTCCAGCCGGATGAGCGCCTCGTCCTCGGCGATCAGAACGCGCTTGCGCTCGGCGTCCGCCTGCATCTCGCCCACGAGCCACTCCCACCGGTTCGAACTCGACACCCGCCCTGCCGGGTGTCGCCGCCTTCAGCCTAGCGGGTAGGCTGTCGAGGCCGAATCACGGAACGCCCTCGTAGCCCAACTGGCAGCAGGCAATGGATTCAAACTCCATACAGTGTGGGTTCGAATCCCACCGAGGGCACCAGAAATGTCATACAGGCGTTCGACCATGGGATTGTGCATCCACCCGAACTGCGCGCCCATGCGCGGCGTCTCTACCTTGGCGGCGCGACCGTTGCCGAGGTGGCGCGGACCGTGGGGCTCTCCTATCCGACGGTCCGCCACTGGTGCAAGGATCGACCGACGCCGAAGCAGCAGGGCACCGCACTGCGATGCTTCCGCTGTCGTGACGACATGCACGCTCCGACAGACCCGGCGGCCTACGCCTATCTCCTCGGCCTCTACCTCGGGGACGGGCACCTCGTAACCAAGGCCCGGGTGCCGGTGCTCCGGATCGCCTGCAGCGACTGCTGGCCGGGCCTGATCGAAGCGTGCGACGAAGCCATGCGAGCGGTGCTGGCCGAAAAGGTGCAGCGGGTCTCAAAACCGGGCTGCGTCAATGTGCAGAGCTACGGCAAGCACTGGCCGTGCCTACTACCGCAGCACGGGCCCGGCAAGAAGCACGAGCGTCCGATCATCCTGACCGACTGGCAGCGACCCATCGTCGAGGCCCATCCGGGCGACTTCCTGCGCGGCCTGTTCCACTCCGACGGCTGTCGTTTCGCCAATCAGGTGGTCGTGCGCGGCAAGCGCTACGTCTATCCGCGCTACATGTTCGCCAACGAGTCCGCCGACATCATGGGCCTCTGTCAGCAGGCGCTCGACCGGCTCGGCATCGCCTGGCGGATGAACCGCCGCAACTCCCTCTCGGTGGCCCGCCGGGAGGCAGTGGCCGCCCTCGACCGACACGTCGGCCCGAAGTCGTGACCCGACGACGCCAGGGACGTGGGCGACCGGCCGCCGTCAGATCCGCGCCAGCGCCCGCGCGAGATCCGCCCGCAGGTCCTCCGGGTCCTCCAGGCCGACCGAGACGCGCAGCAGCCCGCCGCAGGGCTTGGCGTCGCCCTCGACCGGCCGGTGGGTGAGCGAGGCCGGGTGCTGGATCAGCGTGTCGACGCCGCCGAGCGACACCGCGTGCGTGATCAGCTCGCAGGCGCCGGCGACCTCGGCCGCGGCGGGCGCGCCGCCGCGTACCTCGAAGGCGAGC
This sequence comes from Micromonospora sp. AMSO1212t, assembly GCF_008868145.1. NCBI lineage: Bacteria > Bacillati > Actinomycetota > Actinomycetes > Micromonosporales > Micromonosporaceae > Micromonospora > Micromonospora sp. AMSO1212t. The sequence goes on along the minus strand of NZ_WBKS01000047.1, from coordinate 4,507 downwards.
AGGCTGCCGGTGCCCGACATCTGGCGGCCGACCAGCCCGGCCGGGTCGTGCAGTGACGGGTGGTGGACGCGCTCGACGGCGGGGTGCCCGGCGAGCCAGGCGGCGAGCTTCTCCGCGCCGGCCTGCTGGGCGCGGACGCGCAGCGGGAGGGTCTGGATGCCGCGGTGCAGTAGGTAGGCGCCGAGCGGGTGCAGGACGGCGCCGGTGACGGCGCGGACCTGGCGCAGCCGGGCGGCCCACTCGGGTCCGCAGGCGACGACGCCGGCGAGGACGTCGCCGTGGCCGCCGATGCTCTTGGTGGCGCTGTGCAGTACGAGCGCGGCGCCGTGGCGGGTGGGCTGCTGGAGCACCGGGGTGGCGACCGTGTTGTCGACGAGCAGCGGAACGTCACCGGCGGCGTCGGCGAGCGCGGCGATGTCGACCAGGTCGAGGCTGGGGTTGGCCGGCGTCTCGACCAGGACCAGGGCGGTGTCGGGGCGGATCGCGGCGGCCACGTCGGCGGGGGTGGCCCAGGTGACCTCGGTGCCGAGCAGCCCGGTGGCGAGGACGTGGTCGGTGCCGCCGTAGAGGGGGCGGACGGCGACGACGTGACGCTTGCCGTCGCGGGTGGCGGCGAGCAGGGTGGCGGTGAGCGCGGCCATGCCGCTGGCGAACGCGACGGCCTCGGCGGTGCCTTCGAGCTGGGCGAGCGCGGTCTCGAACCGGGCCACGGTGGGGTTCCAGAGACGCTGGTAGACGGCGCTGCCGCCGGCCGGAAGGGTGCCGCCGGTCGCGAGCGTCTCGTAGTCGTCACCGCCGCCGGCCACCGAGGGCAGCGGGTTGGTGGTGGACAGGTCGATGGGCGGGACGTGGACGCCGAGCCCGGCGAGGTCGGCGCGCCCGGCGTGTACGGCTGCGGTGTCCACGGAAGTCATGTCGGAAGTGTCGAACATGACGACGGTGGGAGGCAATAGCAGCGAACAATATTCTGGCAATCCCGCTTTCGCCCGGCGACGATTCGGTGAAGGATGGTCACATGCCTGCCGCACCGAATGATGTACGGCCGTTCGCCGGCCTGGACGACACCGACCGCGCGATCCTCACCGAGCTGGCGGCCGACGGTCGGCTGCCGAACAACGCCCTGGCCGAGCGGGTCGGGGTGGCGCCGTCGACGTGCCTGACGCGTACCCGGGCGCTGCGCGAGTGCGGGGCGATCCGCGGATTCCACGCCGAGGTGGACCCGGCGGCGGTGGGGCTGCCGTTGCAGGCGCTGGTCTCGGTGCGGCTGACCGCGCACGAGCGGGCCGCTGTGGACGCGTTCCGGGCCCGGTCCGTGCGGCTGCCCGGGGTGGTGTCGGTGTTCCACGTGGCGGGCGCGGAGGACTACGTGTTGCACGTGCGGGCCGCCTCCGGCGACGCGCTGCGGGACTTCGTACTCGATCATCTGGCTGTCGATCCGGCGGTGCAGCACACGCAGACCAGCCTGATCTTCGAGCAGGCCCGGGGTATGGGGTAGCGCACCCGGCGGAACAATTCCGGCACGTCGCGGGTTGCACCTCTCTGTGATCGACGTACCCATGTCTGTTCTTGATCTTGCCCCGGTGGCGGCTACCGGCAGTGCCGGTGAGGCGCTGCGGTACACCACGGAGCTGGCCCGCCGCACCGAGGAGCTGGGCTACCGCCGGTTCTGGGTGGCCGAGCACCACAACATGCCCGCCATCGCGAGTTCCGCGCCGGCGGTGCTGCTCGCGCACCTGGCGGCGAACACCAGCACGATCCGGCTCGGTTCGGGCGGCGTGATGCTGCCCAACCACGCGCCGCTGGTGGTGGCCGAGCAGTTCGGCACGCTGGAGGCGCTGCACCCGGGCCGGATCGACCTGGGCATCGGCCGGGCGCCCGGCACCGACCAGGTGACCGCGCTGGCGCTGCGCCGCACCATGGAGGGCCTGTCCGCCGAGCACTTCCCGCGCGAGCTGGCCGACCTGATGAACTACTTCTCCGGCGCCGAGCCGGGCCCGATCACCGCGACGCCGGGCCGGGGGCAGTCGCCACAGGTGTGGCTGCTCGGGTCCAGCGGGTTCAGCGCGCAGCTGGCCGGTCTGCTCGGGCTGCCGTTCTCGTTCGCGCACCACTTCAGTTCGCAGAACACGATTCCGGCGTTGCAGCTCTACCGGCAGAACTTCCGGCCGTCGCAGTGGCTGGACCGGCCGTACGCGATGGTGGCGGTGAACGCGGTCTGCGCGGAGACCGACGAGCAGGCCGAGTGGCTGGCCGGGCCGGCCGGGCTGTCGTTCCTGAAGCTGCGGTCGGGGCGGCCGGAGCCGCTCGTCACGCCCGAGGAGGCGGCGGCGTACCCGTACTCCGAGTTCGAGCGGGAGTTCGTGGCCCAGCGCCGCGACGGCCAGGCGACCGGCTCGCCGGAGACGGTTGCCCGGCAGCTCGGTCAGCTGCTGGAGCGCACCGGCGCGGACGAGCTGATGCTCACCACGATGGTGTACGACGTGGCCGACCGGATCCGCTCGTTCGAGCTGATCGCCGAGAAGGTGGCGGGCGGTCTGCGCCGGGAGGGCTGAAACACGCTCTTCATAGCCACGTCACCGCACCGTCGCGCGGGACGCATAACTTTGTCCTCGGTGGTGGTACGGCATTCCCGGTCGGGACGGGTCGGGAATGCTGCGGTGTGGTGCACCGGGTCGCCGGCGGAGCGGATTCCGCGGCCGGCGACCCGGTGCCTGCCGTTTCAGCGCAGGTAGATGTTCGGCGCCGGCGGGGTGCTCATGCCGTCGCCCAGGTAGAAGCCCGGGTGCGGCGGCTGGTTGTAGGCGGTGTTCTGCCAGGCCACCGCCACCCGGTACTGCGGGTCGTGCATCAGCGTCGGCAGACGCAGGCCGGTGGTGACCGGCGTGCTGTAGATCCGTAGCGCGGTGCTGTCGGAGGTGCGCCAGACCACCTCCTCGCGCCAGTCACCGAGCAGGTCGGCCGAGAGCGCCGGGGTGGACTTGGTGCCGTTGTTCGAGGCGACGCCGCTGCCGGTGAGGAGACGGGTCTCGCCGCCGGTGCCGTACTTGTCGATCTTCGTGGCGTCGAGCAGTTCCCGGACCGGGTCGCCGTCCCACCAGATCAGGAAGTTCGCCGACGACGGCTTGCGCCCGACGTTCTGTCCCCGGGTGTTGAGCAGCCCGTCGACCGCCGACGACCACGACTCCGCCCCCGGGCTGCCCGCCCAGACGTCGGCGGAGACGCCCCGGCCGTTGTCGCCGTTCGGCGCGGTCTGCCAGATGATCTGCCCGGTACGCGCGTCGGCCATCCAGGAGCTGGGCTTGCTGCCGTCCTCGTCGACCTTGAACACCTCCAGGCCCGAACGGGCGGGGTCGAGGTCGCCGACGTGCAGGGCGTCGCCGTGGCCGTTGCCGGTGGAGTACAGCAGCCGGCCGTTGTCGTCGATGGTGGCGGCGCCGTACACGATCTCCTGGCGGCCGTCGTTGTCCACGTCGGCCACGGAGAGCTGGTGGTTGCCCTGGCCGGCGGCGGCGCCGTTGCCGGAGGCGTTCGAGTCGAACGTCCAGCGCTTGCGCAGCGTGCCGTCGCGGAAGTCCCAGGCCGCGACGACGGCCCGGGTGTAGTAGCCGCGCGCCATGATCAGCGAGGGGCGCTGCCCGTCCAGGTACGCGGTGCCGGCGAGGAACCGGTCGACCCGGTTGCCGTACGAGTCACCCCAGGAGGAGACGGTGCCGCGCGGCGGGTCGTAGTCGACAGTGGACAGGGCCGCGCCGGTACGGCCGTCGAACATGGTCAGGTACTCCGGGCCGGCGAGCACGTAGCCGCTGGAGTTGCGGTGGTCGGCCGAGCCGTTGCCGATCATCTGGCCGGTGCCGGAGCGGGTGCCGTCGGCGGTCTTCATGGCCACCTCGGCGTCCCCGTCGCCGTCGTAGTCGTACACCTGGAACTGGGTGTAGTGGGCGCCGGCGCGGATGTTGCGGCCGAGGTCGATGCGCCACAGCCGGGTGCCGGTGAGCGTGTACGCGTCGACGTAGACGTTGCCGGTGTAGCCGGACTGCGAGTTGTCCTTGGCGTTCGACGGATCCCACTTGAGCACGAACTCATAGCGGCCGTCGCCGTCGAGGTCACCGACGCTCGCGTCGTTCGCCGAGTAGCTGTACCCCTCACCGGCGGGGGTGGTGCCGCCGGGCGGCGGCTGGATCGGCACGTCCAGGTAACCGTTGGCGAACTGGAGCGCCGGGGCGGACGCCGCCTGCTCGGCGCCGTTCACCACGGCCCGCACGGTGTACGCCGATCCGGCCGCCGCGCCGCTGTCCAGGTACGTGGTGGCGCCCGTGATCGGGCTGGCGTTGACCTTGGTGCCGCCCCGGTAGAGGTTGAACGCCACGCCCGTGGTCTCGGTGCCGAGCAGCCGCCACGAGACCAGGTTGCCGCTGCCGGAGCGGACGCTGACCAGGCCCCGGTCCAGGGCCTCCATCTGCTTCGCGCCGGCCGGCGGGGTGGTCGGCGCGGAGCAGATGCTGTCTCT
>NZ_WBKS01000046.1:0-39139 GCF_008868145.1 Micromonospora sp. AMSO1212t | reverse complement strand
CGACCCGGCCCGGCCCGGCCCGTCGATCATGAAGTTAGCCGCGCAATGTGTCCGCTTTCTCCCCGCCAACCTCATGATCGACGCAGAGAGGGCGGGCGTGAGGGGGCCGACGCCCCGAGATCTTGGTACCAAACGGCCCTCAGAGGGGCACTTTCGTACCAAGATCTCAGCCTGTCCCCCGCCCGCGCCACCGCACCACCTGCCGCGATCTTGCAGGTGCGGCCCTCTAGAAAGGTGCCAATCGGGCACATCGGGGGCAGCGAGTGCAAGATCGCGAACGGGCACCGGGGACGTGTGCGGCCCCGGCCCCCGTGGTGGGGGCCGGGGCCAGGAGGTGGACGGTCAGACGTTGGCTACCAGGAGGGCGGGCTGCTCGACGCAGTCGGCGACGTGGCGCAGGAAGCCGCCGGCCACGCCACCGTCGCAGACCCGGTGGTCGAACGTGAGACTGATCTGGGTCACCTTGCGGACCGCGAGCTGCCCGTCCACCACCCACGGCTTGTCCACGATCCGGCCGACGCCGAGCAGCGCCGCCTCCGGATGGTTGATGATCGGCGTGGAGCCGTCCACGCCGAACACGCCGTAGTTGTTGAGGGTGAACGTCCCGCCGGTCAGCCGTGCCGGTGGCAGCGTGCCGGCCCGGGCCGCCGCTGTGGTCTCGGCGAGCGCGGCGGCCAACTCCCGGGTGGTCAGCCGCTGCGCGTCGCGCACCACCGGCACGACCAGGCCCCGCTCGGTCTGCGCGGCGATGCCCAGGTGCACGCCCGCGGACTGGACGATCCGCTGCCCCTCGGTGTCGACGTGCGCGTTGAGCTGCGGATACCTCCGCAGGCCGCTGAGGCAGATCCGGGCCAGCAGCGCCAGGATGCTCACCGGCGCATCAGGGGTGGCCGCGTTGATCGCGGCGCGCGTTTCCAGCAGGCCGGTGGCGTCCACGTCGACCCAGATGGTCACCTCGGGGATCTCCCGCCGGCTGCGGGAGAGCTTGTCGGCGATCACCTTGCGGATGCCGGTGAGCGGGATGACGGTGTCTCCGTCGCCGGCCGGGGCGAGCCCGACATGCGCGGCCGGGGCGTCCGGCACCGCTGTCAGCCGTGCCGCCGGCGCGGGGGCGGCCACGGCGGCGTCCAGGTCGGCCCGGCGGATCACGCCGCCCGGCCCGGTGCCGCGCAGCGACGCCAGGTCGATGCCGTGCTCCTTCGCCAGCCGCCGCACGATCGGCGAGATGACGAGCGGAGCCGACGGTCCGCCGGCCGGTGCCGGCTCGGCCGTACCGTCCGCCGACGCGGACACGCCGCCCCGGGCCGGTGAACCGGCTGGAACCGGACTCGCCAGGGCCGGAGAGCCTTCCGGAGCCGAACCGGCCGGGGCCGGAGAGCCAGACGCGGCCGCCGGACCGGCCGGGGCCGGAGAGCCTGCCGGAACCGAACCCGCCGAGACCGGAGAGCCGGTCACGGCCGCCGGACCGGACGCGGAGCCGGTCACGGCCGCGGCGTCTGCCGAGGCCGGCGCGCCGGGCTCGGGAGCGAGCGCCAGCCGCGGACGGCGCCTCCGCCGGCCCGAGCCGCCGTGGCCGGTGCCGTAGCCGATCAGGACGTTGCCGGACCCCGCGCGCTCCTCCTCACGGTAGGTGGCGTGCGGGTCGGGGGCGTCGTCGAGCGGGGCGATGGTGATCAGCGGCTGGCCCACCGGGCGGACCTCACCGGCCGCGCCGTGCAGGGCCACGACCCGGCCGGCGTACGGGCACGGCACGTCGACCACGGCCTTGGCGGTCTCCACCTCGACCACTGTCTGGTCCACGGTCACCACGTCACCGACCGCCACCCGCCACTCGACGATCTCCGCCTCGCTGAGCCCTTCCCCGAGGTCAGGCAGGAGGAAGTCGCGGGTACCGATCGCCGCTGTCATGCCGTTCCGACCGGGCATGGCCTCACGGCCCTCGCTCCGCTCGGTGCGTTCGCTCATGCCGTGCCGGCCGGGCATGGCCTCACGGCCCTCGCTCCGCTCGGTGCGTTCGCTCATGCCGCCACCCACCGCGTGTCGGGCTGGTCGTCCCACTGAAGCCGGGCCACGGTGTCCAGCACGCGGTCGACCGAGGGCAGGTGGGTGTGCTCCAGCATCGGCGCCGGGTACGGGATGTCCAGCCCGGACACCCGCAGCACCGGGGCGTGCAGCGCGTGGAAGCAGCGCTCCTGGACCCGGGCGGCGATCTCCGCGCCGACCCCGGCGAAGCCCTGCGCCTCCTGGATCACCACGCACCGGCCGGTACGGCGTACCGAGGCGGTGACCGTGGCGTCGTCGAACGGCACGATGCTGCGCACGTCGACGACCTCCAGGTCCCAGCCCTCCTCGCGGGCGGCCTCGGCGGCGGCGAGCGCGACCGGCACCGCCGGGCCGTACGCGATCAGGGTGGCGTCGGTGCCGGGGCGGCGCACCACGGCGGTGCCGATCGGCGCGGTGCGGGCCGGCAGCTCCGCCTCGGCGCTGGTGAAGTAGAGCTTCTTGGGCTCCAGGAACACCACCGGGTCGGGGTCGTCGATGGCGGCGCGCAGCAGCGAGTACGCGTCGTCCACGGTGGCCGGGGTGACCACCTTCAGGCCGGGGGTGTGCGCGTAGTACGCCTCGGACGAGTCGCAGTGGTGCTCCACGCCGCCGATGCCACCGGCGTAGGGCACCCGGATGACGATCGGCACGCTGAGCGCGCCGCGGGTGCGGTTGCGCAGCTTCGCCACGTGCGAGGCGATCTGTTCGAACGCCGGGTACGCGAACGCGTCGAACTGCATCTCGACCACCGGCCGCAGCCCGGACATGGCCAGGCCGACGGCGAAACCGACGATGCCGGCCTCGGCGAGGGGGGTGTCGAAGCAGCGCTTGTCGCCGAAGCGGGCCTGCAGCCCGTCGGTGATCCGGAAGACGCCGCCGAGCTGGCCGACGTCCTCACCGAAGACGAGCACCCGGTCGTCGTCGAGCATCGCGTCGGCGAGCGCGGCGTTGAGTGCCCTCGCCATGGTCATGGTGGCCATCAGGCGTCCCCCTCCGCGTCGGCGGCCAGCTCGGCCCGGACCATCTCGCGCTGCTCGGCCAGTTGCGGCGTCGGCTCGGCGTACACGTGGTCGAAAAGGCTCAGCGGGTCGACGGTGGGCTGGACGTCCATCCGGCGGCGCAGCGTCGCGGCGTACTCCTCGGCCTCCGCGGCGATCTCCGCGACGGCGGCGTCGTCGAGCACGCCCTTGGCCCGCAGGTACGCCTCGAGCCGGGCGATCGGGTCGCGGTCACGCCACGCCTCGACCTCGTCGGCGTCGCGGTAGCGGGTCTGGTCGTCGGCGTTTGTGTGCGGCTCCATCCGGTAGGTGTGGGCCTCGATCAGGTAGGGGCCCTTGCCGGCGCGGGCGTGCGCCACGGCGCGCTCCAGCACCGCGAGGACGGCCACCGGGTCGTTGCCGTCGACCTGCTCGCTGGGTACGCCGTAGCCGACGCCCTTGTACGCCAGGCTCGGCGCGGCGGTCTGCCGGGACAGCGGCACGCTGATCGCGTACTTGTTGTTCTGCACCAGGTAGACGACGGGCGCCTTGAACACGGCGGCGAAGTTGATCCCCTCGTGGAAGTCGCCCTCGCTGGTGGCGCCGTCGCCGATGAACGCCAGCGCCACCGTGTCGCGGCCCTGGTACGACTCGCCGTAGGCCAGCCCGGCGGCGTGCACGCACTGGGTGGCGAGCGGGGTGCACTGCGGCGCGGTGTGGGTGGCGGCCGGGTCGTACCCGCAGTGCCAGTCGCCGCGCAGCAGCGTCAGCACCTCGACCGGGTCGAGTCCGCGCGCGGTCAGCGCCATCGACTCGCGGTAGGTCGGGAACACCCAGTCGGTGTCGCGCAGCGCGAGGACGCCGCCGATCTGGCACGCCTCCTGGCCGCGCGCGGACGGGTAGACGGCGAGGCGGCCCTGCTTGGTCAGCGCGGTGGCCTGCACGTCGAAGCGGCGGCCGACGACCATCCGCCGGTACATCTCGCGCAGCGTCTCGACCGGCGGCTCCGGGTAGTCGTCGCGGGCCGGCAGCGGGGTCCCGTCGGGTTCGAGCAGCCGGACCGGCTCCCGCTGCGGCATGAAGCCGGCCGACGGGTCGGGTGCGGCCGGGGTGGTCTTCCGGCGGGTACGCGGGGATGCCCTGCGGACCGCCTGGGGTGTGGTCGTCACGGCGGGGACCTCCTGGACGTGTGGTGGCCCTATGGTCCCGGTAGTGGATGATTGACTCAACATGCGGGATGAACGCGGGACGAATGGCACGGAAGGACGGCTGAGGTGAGCCAGGAGACCGGCGCCACACCGGGCGCGGCGGGCGGAACGGGACGTTCGGCCGGGCCGCTCGACGAGGTGGACCGGCGGATCCTGCGTGAGCTGGTCCGCGACGCCCGGACGTCGATCCGTACGCTCGCCGAACGGGTGCACGTCTCCCGCACGAACGCGTACGCCCGGGTGGAGCGGCTGCTGCGCGACGGGGTGCTGACCGGGTTCACCGCGCGGGTCGCGCCGGAGCCGGCCGGTCTGGGCACGTCGGCGTACATCGCGCTCACCATCGAGCAGAACACCTGGCGGGAGGTCTCCGCCGAGCTGGCCCGGGTGCGCTACATCGAACACGCGGCGCTGCTCAGCGGCGAGCACGACGTCCTCGCCCTGGTCCGGGCGCCGGACAACGCGACGCTGCGGGACGTGGTGCTGGACCGGGTGCAGAGCATCGCCGGGGTGCTGTCCACCCGCACCTGGCTGGTGTTCGAGGAGTTCGACGGCACACAGAGCCCCTGGGACTGACCGCCTCAGCGTTCCGGCGGCGACTCCAGCCCTTCGGCGTCGGCCCGGTCCAGCAGCGGCTGGAGCGAGTACCGCCGTCCGTCCAGCCCGGCGTGCGGGTCGCCGCGCCCGGCGAACCGCGCGGGCATGCTGACCACGTCGAAGTCCTCCGGCCGGGCGTCGTCCAGCTCCGACCAGTCCAGCGGCGCCGAGACCAGCGCCGCCGGCGTCGGCCGGATCGAGTACGCCGAGGTCATCGTGTGGTCGCGGGCCATCTGGTTGTAGTCGACGAACACCGGCCGGTCCCGCTGGTCACGCCACCAGGTGGTGGTGACCAGGTCGGGCAGGCGGCGCTGCATCTCCCGGCCCAGCGCCAGCACCGCCCGCCGGCACTCGCCGAAGTTCCAGCGTGGCTCGATCGAGACGTAGACATGGATGCCGCGCCCGCCGGTGGTCTTCGGGAAGCCCTCCAGGCCCAGCTCGGTCAGGTACGCGCGTACCTCGTGCGCCACCGGCACCACCTGCGCGAAGTCGACGCCCGGCATCGGGTCGAGGTCGATGCGCAGCTGGTCGGGGCGTTCCACGTCGTCCTTGGACACCGGCCACGGGTGGAAGCGCAGCGTGCCCAGGTTGGCCGCCCAGATCACCACCGCCAGCTCACTCGGCGCCACCTCGTCGGCGGTACGGCCACTGGGGAACGTGATGTGCGCGGTGCGCACCCAGTCGGGCGCGCCGGCCGGGAGCCGCTTCTGGTAGAACGCGTCGCCCTTGTTCGTCTGCCGGGTGGCGACCTTGGCGCCCTCGAACACGCCGCGCGGCCAGCGTTCCAGCATGGTCGGCCGGTCCCGCAGCGCGCGCAGGATGCCGTCGCCGACGGACAGGAAGTAGCGGACCACGTCCAGCTTGGTCAGCCCGCGCTCCGGGAAGTAGGGCTTGTCGGGGCTGGAGACGCGGACCAGCCGCTCCCCCACCTGGATCTCCTGCGCCGCCGTGGTCGCCACCTGCACACCGTAGCGATCCGTCCCGGCCGTGGGGACCGGCTCACCGGGACTCCGCCGTCACCGACAGCCGGATCCAGGCGTCGACCCAGGCCCGTACCGCCGGTTCGCCCGGGTCGGCACCGAGCGACCCGGCCAGGCCGGACAGGGCCGCGCCGCAGCGGTCCAGACCGACTCCGGCGAGACCGGCCGCCGTCGTGCGCAGCCGGCCGGGGAAGCCGGCCGGCAGGTGCCGCAGGCCGGTGTGCGCGGCCTGGGCGAGCAGCGCCGACGCCGTACCCAGCGCGGACGCGACCGGGTCGGGCCGGGCGTCGACCGCGCCGGCCAGCCGGCCGTCGCCCGCACCGGGCGCGAGATCGGGTACGACCACCGAGTCGGCGACCACCGCCAGCGGCTCGACGACGAGCCCGTCGGCGCCGCGGCGTACCGTCCCGCTGACGTAGCGCGGCCGCCCGTGTGTGCCGTCCAGCGCCGCCGCGAGCGCGTCGAGTGCGCCTGGTGCGGCGGCGTGGTGGGTCGCGGTGACGGTAGCCGTGGCGCCGTCGGCCCCGGTCACTGTGGCGTCGAGGCGCTGTTCACCGGCCGCGTACCCGATGGCGCGCACCTCGCCGAGCGCGAGCACCCGCACCGACTCGGCGGCGGTGCGGGGGCGCAGCAGCCGGGGCGGCCGCCCGGCCAGCTCGGCGGCGAGCGCGTCCGGGTCGCGGGCGAGCAGGCCGGGCGGCAGTCCGGACCACTCTCCGGCGCCGGGGGTCACAGTGGTGCGGGCCAGCCGGCCGGCGGCGAACCGGAGCCGGTGCGCGGCGCTGCGCACCGCCGACTCGGAGACCACGTTGCCGGTGGCGAGCGCGCCGAGCGTGGTACCGGTGACCCGCCGCCCCGCGAGTTCGTGCCCGGTGGGCGTCCCGTCGTCGGTGACGGGGTAGGCGCGGCGCAGCACCAGCACCGAGACGGCCGCCGGGTGGGCGAGCACCACGTCCACGCCCACCTCGCCGCCGCTGCACCGGACCCGGGCGCCGAGGCCGGTCAGCCGCACCCGCCGCAGCGGCGTCTCCGCCGGCTCGTGGGTGCCCAGCACCCGCTCCGGCGGCGTGGCCCCGGCGTTGACCACCGCGCGCCGTCGCGCGGGCAGCTCGGCGAGCAGGTCGGCGAACGTCTCCGGCCGGTACCGGGCGCCGCGCGCGGCGTACGCCTCCAGTTGCCCGGCCAGGTCGTCCACCGCCAGCAGCGGCCAGCGCAGACCGGCCGTGTCGAGGTCGCGCCGGGCCGCCGCGAGCCGGGCGTCCACGCCGGAACCCAGGTGCGCGGCCCCGGTCAGCAGCACGTCGGCGGCCAGCGTCACGGCCGCGTCCAGCGCCGGATGCTGCACGACGGTGGCGGACCCGCCGACGCGTACCTGGGCCTCCGGGTGGTCCGGCTGCTCCCGGTCGGCCGTCCGGCACGCCCACACCGCGAGCGCGATCGCCTCGCCGCCGTCGTCGGCCGCGTCGCCGCGCGCGTACCCGATCTGGCGGGGCACCAGGAAGCGGACCGTGCCGGTGGGCAGCTCCACGCGCGGGACCGGGTCGGCAGCGTCCGGCCGGTGGACCACCGCGGTGTAGCCGCGCCGCCGGCGCCGCTGCGCGGCGGCGAGCGCGGGCGCGCCGATCGCGGCGGTCAGCTCGTCGTCGGTGACGTCCCCCGGCGACCACCGCCACGGCTCACCATCGGCCCCGGCGTGGTCCCGGCCCGGCGCGGCGTCCCGGCCCGGCTTGGCGTCGTGGCCCGACCCGACGTCGTGGCCCGGCGTGGCGTGGCGGTCCGGCGCGGTGTGCCGGTCGGGGATGGCGCACCGACCCCGCGCAGCTTCCCCGTCCCGCGCAGCCGCACGGTCCGGTGCGGCTGCGGCGTCGTCCGGCACGGCCCGCCGGTCCGGCACCGCTGGCTGGCCCGGCGCGGTCGCGGGGCCCGGCGCGGTGGCGGCGTGCGTGCGCTGGTAGGTCAGCACGACGGCGAGCAGGTGCCGGCACACGCCCGGCGCCGGGCAGGAGCAGCAGCCGGCCGCCAGCCCGCCGCCGCCCGGCGGGAGTGTCACAGTCACCCCGTCCGGGTACGCAGCGCGCACCGCGCCGTCGGCGTCCTCGGTGAGCGTGGGCCGCTCACCGGCGTCGACCTGCTTGGTGGCGCGTTTCACCAGGCCCCTGTTGCTCAGCGCGGCGAGCACGTCCGGGGTGAGCGCGATCAGGTCGTCGCGGGTCATGCGGTCCCCCTACCGGCCCACGTGCTCGGCCACGAACGCGGCCAGTTCACCCGGGGTCATCGCGCCGACTGCCGCGCCCACGTCGGCCAGCCGCTGGGCGGTGGCCCGGTCGTACGCCGGGTCGGCCTCCTCGTCCAGCGCGGCCAGCGCCAGCACGTGCGTGCCCTGCTCCACGAGTTGTTTCACCGACCGGACCAGACCACCGGCGTCCCCGCCCTCGTAGAAGTCCGACACCAGCGCGACGATCGCCCGGCGCGGGTTCTCCACGAGCTGCGCGCCGTACGCGACCGCGCGGGCGATGTCGGTGCCGCCGCCGAGCTGCACCTTCATCAGCAGCTCGACCGGGTCGTCCACGTCGGAGGTCAGGTCGACGACCTCGGTGTCGAAGGCGACCAGGTGGGTCCGTACGCCGGGCAGCCCCCACAGGCAGGCGGCGGTCACCGCGGCGTGGATCACCGAGCCGAGCATCGAACCGGACTGGTCCACCAGCAGGATCACCTGCCAGCGGTCCAGGTGGCGGCGGGTACGGGAGAAGAAGTGCGGCTGCCGGACGTGCAGCCGGCGCTCGTCCGGCCGCCAGTGCGCCAGGTTCGCCCGGATGGTGCGCCGGACGTCGAAGTTGCGGGCCTGCCGGAACCGGCTGGGGCGGCGCGCCCGGGGCCCGGAGAACGACTGCCGCACGTCCGCGGCCAGCCGCTCGACCAGTTGCCGCACCACCGCCTCGACCAGCTTGCGGGCCAGCCGCAGCACCTCCGGGTCCATCAGGTGCTTGGTGCGCAGCACCGCGCGCAGCAGCGCCGGGTTCGGCTCGACCCGGGCCAGCACCGCCGGGTCGGTGACGACCTCGTGGATGCCGTACCGCTCGACCGCGTCGCGTTCCAGCCGCTGCACAGTCTCCTTCGGGAACAGCCGGGTGATCCCGTCCAGCCAGTCCACTGTCGTCAAGGCGGACGGACCGGACCCGCCCCGCCGCACGTCGCGGCGGCCCAGTTCGGCGTCGCGGCCGTAGAGCCAGTCCAGCGCGGCGTCCCGGCCGGCCGCCTCGGCCGACAGGCCGCCCAGGCTGTCCTGCGCGGCGTCGCCGAGCACCAGCCGCCAGCGTTCCCCCATCGGGTCGCTCACGTCCCGTCCCCCTCCCACAGCCCTTCCCGGGTCAGCACCGCATCGACCCGCTCCTCCGCCGCCCGGGCGGCGGCCACCAGCAGCGGATCGGCGTCCAGCCGCAGCAGGTCACCGGGCGGCGCGTCGCCGCCGTGCAGCGCCTGCACGTGCCGGGCCACCTCGGCCCGTTCCCGGGGCGGGAACCAGCCGAACGCCTGCCGCAACGCCGGCAGCGCCACCAGGAAGTCGTGCGCGCCCATCGAGGCGAGCAGTTCGTCCACCACCGTCAGCAGTGCCGCGTCGCCGCTGACCACCTCCTCCCGGGCCAGCGCGAACAGCCCGCCCAACCAGTCACCGAGCGTGTCCGGCGCGGCGACGGCCCGGACCGCGCGGGCGGCGTCCGGCACGTCGCCCAGCGACCAGGCCAGGCCCAGCGCCGCGCCGCGCAGATCCGGCGGGACCCCCGCGTCGGCCGCCACCCGCCCGGCCACTGCGAGCGCGTCGGCCGGGTCGAGCCCCAGCGCCGGGCCGGCGTGGCGGACCGCGTCCCGGACCGCGACGAGCGCGGTGAGCCGGCCCGGGTCGGCCGGCGCGGCCGTGGCGCGCACGCCCTCGACGAGCCAGAGCGCGCGGCGTACGGCGGCGATGATCAGCGCGCCCAGCGGGGCGGTTCCGGCGCTGCCGAGCAGCCGGTCGTGCCGCCACAGGGCCAGTGCCACGGCCAGTGCCCGGCCCAGCGCCCGCAGGTCGGTGACCGCGCCGGTGGCACGGGCGATCGCGGTGAGCGTGCGGGTGGAGTGCTCGGGCAGCCCGGCGAGCGCGGTGTCGAACAGCGTCGTGGCGAGCCCGTCCACGTCCGCGCCGAGCAGCGTCACCCGCTCCTCGATCCGGGCGGTGACCGCGTCCTGGAGTGTCGGGCCGTACCCACCGGCCTCGATCACCCGGGCGAGCCGGTCCCCCGACGGCGCGGGCGACCAGCGTTCGGTGAGCAGCGCGTCCGCGCCCACCCGCGGGCCGCTCTCCCGGGTGTGACCGGGTACGTCGAGCAGCCGCAGCCGGTGCAGCAGACGACTGCGGGCCAGGTCGTCGGTGTCGGTCAGGTCCAGCTCGACCGCCTCGCGCCCGTCGATGCGGTGCCGTTCCAGCTCGGCGTCGACGTCGTGCACCAGTGGCGGCAGCGGCGTGTCCGGGTGCAGCCGGCCGACCCGGTCGCCGCTGAGCGCGGCCACCATCTCCACCACCACCGGGTGGGCGCCAGGTGCCAGCGTCCCCCGGGTGGCCCACGGCAGCGGCTGGTCGAGCGCGTCGGTGACCAGCGCGGAGACCAGCCCGTCGAGCACGTCGACCCGGCCCGGATGGGCGTGGCCGCGCAGCCGGGCCAGGCCGCCGGCCATGCTCCGGGCGGCGATCAGGTCGGCGGTGGAGACGGGCTGCCGCCGGGTACGCAGCCGGGCCACCACCGCCTCGGTGAGCGCCTCCGCGGCCCGGCGCGGGCCGTCCTCCCAGACCCGCTGGTAGTACGCCGGGGAGGGCATGCCGGACTGGTAGCCGACGAACGCGTCGAGGCGCCGGAACGAGTACGGCACCAGGTAGCTGCCCGCCACCGCGTCGGATCCCGGGGCGGGGACCTCCGGCCAGTCGTCCTCCTCCGGGCCGGCGCCGTCCGGGCCGGTGCCGTCCGGGCCGGCGGTCAGCCGGACCAGGGCGGGACGGTGGAAGCCGCCGGTCACCACCAGCACCGGACGGCCTCCGGCCCGGTGCCGGGCGGCGCGTACCCAGCGGGCCATGTACGCCTCGCGAGCGGTGTCGTCAGCTCCGGCCGCCGACTCGCCGCGCAGCACGTCGAAGTACGTGTCGAGCCGCTCGGCCAGCCCGTCGTCCGGGCCGATCTCGAACAGGTGGTCCCAGAGCGCGTCCACGTTGTCCACTGCGAGCGTGGCGCAGAGCCGGCGGACCGCCTCGGCGTACCGCTGGTCGGCGTCGGCGTACCGGTTGGCGCGGTCGCTGAGCGCGGGATGCCACGCCGGCAGGTCGATGAAGCGCAGCTGCGCACCCGCCTCCCGCCCGGCGGTCAGCGCCACCAACTCCGGCGAGTACGCGCAGAACGGGCTCCAGGAGGCGTGCCGCCGCGTGCCGTCGCGGTGCGCGGTGAACACCGCGATCGGCAGCTCGTGGTCTCCCAGCAGCTCGTCCATCCGCCCGTTCAGGTCCGCCGGCCCCTCCACCAGCACGTACGCCGGGCGCAGCCGGGCCACGGTGGCCGCCACCAGTCGGGCGCAGGCCGGACTGTGGTGCCGGACGCCGAGGAACGTGACGCCGCCCGGCGCCTCGGTGGCGCTCACCCGGGCAGCAGGTGCCGGGCGTCGTGCACCGCCCGCCACTGCGCGCCGGAGCGGCGGGACACCTGCTGTTCCAGGTAGCGCCGCAGCCGGGCCAGGTCCTCCGCGTCGTCCTTCGCGGCGGTGCCGGCCAGGCAGGCGACCAGGTCGGCGGCGTCGCCGGATTCGCCGCGCAGGAACCATCCGCGCAGGCCGACCGCGTGCGCCACCGACACCGCCTCCGCGGTGCTCATCACCGCCGACAGCCGCTCCATCGCGTCGCCGCGTTCGGTGATCCCGGTCCGCAGCTCCCGGAACGTGGTGACCAGCACCTCCAGCAGGTCGCGCCGGGGCGGCGCGGTCACGCCGGAGCGGCGCAGCAACTCGCCCGCCTCCGCCTCGACCAGTTCCAGCTCGGTGCCGAGGTCGGGGATCGGGAACACGGTCTCGAAGTTGAACCGCCGCTTGAGCGCGGCGCTCATCTCGTTGACGCCCCGGTCGCGGGTGTTCGCGGTGGCGATCACGTTGAACCCCTCGCGGGCGAACACCATGGCGTCGGCGCCCGGCAGCTCGGGGATGGCGAGCACACGGTCCGACAGCGGGGAGAGCAGGCAGTCCTGCACCTCCAGCGGGCAGCGGGTGATCTCCTCGAAGCGGACCACCCGCCCCTCGGCCATGCCGCGCAGCAGCGGCGCCGGCACCAGCGCGCGCGGCGACGGTCCGTCCGCGACCAGCAGCGCGTAGTTCCACGAGTAGCGGATCTGGTCCTCGGTGGTGGCCGCGCCGCCCTGGATGGTGAGCGTGGAGTCGCCGCCGACCGCGGCGGCGAGCAGCTCCGACAGCAGCGACTTGGCGGTGCCCGGCTCGCCGACGAGCATCAGGCCGCGGCTGGTCGCCAGCGCCACCAGCGCCCGGTCGATCAGCGACGGGTCGCCGACGAACTTGCGCCGGATCCCGGCCGCCGGGTCACCGAGGATGAACCGCCGCGCGGCGCGCAGGCTCAGCCGCCAGCCCGGCGGGCGCGGGTCACCGTCGCCGGCGGCCAGCGCGGCCAGCTCGTCGGCGTACCGCACCTCGGCCGGCGGGCGCTGCGCTCGCTCGACCGCCGAGGGCCGCTGGGCGCGATCGGCGGTCGGGTCGAGCGCGGTCACCGGGTCACCTCCGCCAGGTCGCGCAGCACCTCGGAGACGGTGACGTCGTCCAGGTCGCCGAGGCGGAGCTTGCCGCCGCGCCGGAACCAGTCGCCGTGCGGCACGTCGTTCACCCAGATGGCCTCGATCTTCTGGTCGGGGAACATGTCCACCACGCCGACCGCGATGCCGGGGTCGAGGTCGATCACCACGGCCCGGTCGCCGGGGACGTCACGTTCCAGCCAGCTCTGGATGCCGGCGTCCTGCGGGGTGCCGCGTCGCCAGCCCCGCCGCTCCAGACTGAGCAGCCGCCCGGCCGGGACCGTGACGCCCATGTGCCGGTGCAGCAGCGCCTCACCGCGCTCGGCCGCGTCCAGCCGGTACACCTCGCGGCCGAGCTGCGGGAAGGGCTGGAGGATCTCGTAGTCGGCGAAGACCTCCGCCCAGGCCGGCACCGCCGCGCCGAGGTGCAGCGGGTGCGCGATGGTGACGGTGGCGTCGTCGGGCAGCGCGTACGTCTCGTCGTCGACGTCGGCGAGCGTGCGGTCCTCGGCCACCCGGAACGCGGCGCCCACCTGACCGGCGTCGTCCACAGTGGCCCAGACCAGGCGGCGGACGACGTGCCAGAGCAGCGGGTGGGACAGGAAGTAGCGGCCGAAGTCCGCGGCCGGCCAGCGCCGCCCGGTCACCATGGCCGCCTCGAAGCGGCGGATCTGGTCGGCGGCGAGCGTGCGCACGTCCTTCTTCAGGCCGGCGAAGCGTTTGTGCGCGGCGGGCGCCAGCGTCGCGTCGTCCCGGGCGCCGGGCTTGGGCAGGTCCTTGCGGCGGGCGCCGGTGCCGTCCACCACGTACGGCTTGAGCTGCTCGTCGAAGCCGACTGTGAACCGGCGCGGCCCGTAGTCGAGGACCAGGCTGCCGTCGGCGTCCAGGCCGAGGTCGGGCACCAGCCGGTCGCCGAGCTGCTCGGGCGTCAGGCCCAGCCCGTCGGCGACCTCGGTGACCTTGCGCGCCGCCTGCTCCCGCAGGCCCCGGAACTTCACCTTCTGCGAGATGCCGTAGAGGTGCATCAGCGCCACGTCGGTGCCGATCTGCGCCAGCACCTCCAGGCCGGTCACCGCCCGGGTGTGCTGACTCTCGCCGGGCCAGGCTCGGACCAGCGGCGCGAGCCGCCGCGCGGTCGAGTCGTCGCCGAGGAGGCCCAGCGCGGTGAACGCCCAGCCGTCCTTCGACGGCGCGCCGGCGCTCTGCCAGCTCTCGAACAGCGCCCAGGCGAACTCCGCCAGGGAGTCGGTGTCGCACGCCGCGCGGACGATCTCCACCCCCGGGTACGGCTCGCCGGGCGAGGAGATGGCGAGCATCGTGCAGAGGTGGCGTACCGCGTCGGTGGGCAGCGCCGCCGAACGGTCCCGCAGCAGCACCTGCGGCAGCACCGCCGGGTCCAGCCAGGCCGGCAGGCTCGGCATCCGGACCGGAAGCTGGGCCAGCGGGTCGGCGTCGAGCATCGCCGTGGCGGCAGCGAGCGCCTCCTCGCCGTGCTCCCGGGCCACGCCGCGGAGCACCTCGCGGTGCTCCGCGGCGACCAGGCGCAGCGCCCGCTCGGCGGAGCGCCGGCGTGGACCGGGCGTGCCCAGGGCGGCCGGCAGCAGCGCCCGTGTGGCGTACTCCGGGTGCCGCCGCAGCCAGGCCCGGGCGGTCGGGCGGACCGACTTGAGCCGGTCGAGCCAGTCGGCCATCAGGTCGGCGACCTCACCGTCGGCGTACGGCATCAGCACCTCGCCGACGCTCTTCGGCGCGGTGCGGGCCAGGTGCAGCGCGGTGGGCAGCGCGTCCAGCTCGTACCGGCCGGCGAGGCGCAGCATCCACCGGTCGGCGCCCCAGGACTCGTCGGGTCGCCAGCCGGGCAGCAGCGGCCGGGCCAGCTCCTCGGTGGCCCGGACGAAGAAGTGGATCGCCGCGTACGATCCGGCCCGCCCGGCGGCGACCTCGGTGGCGAGCGCGCTCAGGTCGTTCCCGTGCCAGTGACCGGCCCAGCCGGGCACGATCGCGGCCCACCGTTCCCGCTCACCCGGCAGCCAGGCCATGGCGGATCCGGCGGGACGATCCAGCCCGGGCAGAACCGGCAGGGCGGCTCGTGGGCGCCGGACCGACCAGGGCGGCGTCACCAGCACCGGCGGCAGACGGTCCGGCGCGGCGGCCGGCAGCGCGGACGCGTCGTCGCGGATCCGCTCGACGCGTTCCTGCTGCGCCGGGTCCAGCGCCGGCAGCGCGGCCTCGACGGCCGCCGGGTTGGCCAGCACGTGCGCGCGCAGCAACGTGGCGGCCTCCCGCGCCGCCGGGCCGCGCCCCTCGGCGGCGGCGGACAGCAGGCGCACGCCGCGCACCGGGAAGCGGCGCAGCATCTCCGTCACCGCGGGCGGGACGTACCTGCGGTCCAGCCGGTCGAGCAGCGCCGTCATCGGCTCGTCGCCGGGCAGGGCCGCCAGCAGCGACACCAGCCGCTGCCGCCCGTCCGCGCCGGTGTGCTCGTGGTCGAACCACCCGGCCAGCACCGGCGCGACGGGCGGCCCGACCGCGGTGGTGGCGGTGACGATCGGCGCCTGGTCGTACATCAGCCGGTAGACCTGCAGGTGCCCGGCGAGGGCGTGGATGGCGTCCACGTCGTCGACCGCGGCGAGCAGCAGTTCGGCGAGGAACGGGCCCCCGTCGCGCGCCACGTCGGCGACGTCCTGGGCGACCCACTCCCGCTCGGTGGGCAGCAGGAACGAGGTGACCGCCCGCGCCGCCAGCGACCCGGACCGGTACGGGACCAGCGCGGCGCGGGCGGCGGCGTAGTCGGCGTCACCGGTCGCCGCGAGATGCGCCCGGACGCGGCGCAGCACGGACTGGCGCAGCCGCCAGTGACCGTAGTTGTGTGACTTCTCCGCCTCGGTGCGGTTCAGCAGAAGCGGGGACGCCGACCCGGTGGCCGCCACGGTGATCTGCCCGGTCGCGGCGACCGCCGCGCCGACCGGGCCGAGGTCGGCGACCAGCAGGTCGGCGAGGGCAACCCCCTGCTGGTCGCGCCCGTGATAGCCGAGCGCCACGGCCACTGCCGCCACCAGCGCGGCCCCGCCCAGCGGACCGGGCTCGCCGTTCAGGTAGCCGCGCAGCGCCGGGCCCAGTTCCGGATCGTCGGTGGCCCGCGCGGTGGCGGCCACCGGGACGGCCACCGCGTCCAGCACCTTCCGTCCGGCGGCCCGGCCCTTCGCGGCGCTCGGCAGCGCCGTGCCCGGCGTGCCGCCCCGGCGCGGGACCAGCATCCGCCGCCAGCCCGCCGGAACCTCGAACGCGTCCTCGTCCGGCAGTTCGTCAGCCGACGCGTTCGCGGGGACCGGCGCCGCTCCGGCGAGCTCGGAGCCGGCCGGACCAGTGCCGGCCGGGTCGGCGCCGGCCGCGTCCGGGCCGTGAGCGGGCGCGGCCGGCTCGGCGGCGGGCGCTCCGATGTGCCCGGTGGACGTCGCGACTGTCGTCTCGGCGTACCCCTTGCGCAGTTTCTCCGCGATCAGCCGGTCGGCGTGCGCGGCGGCCTCGGCCGGCGAACCCAGTTCCTTGACCTGGGTGCGGCCCTGCGCGCCGATCGATCCATAGCGGACCGTCACCGTCGCGTCGCGCTGCCCGACCTCCCAGAACTTGGCCGAGCTGCCGCCCACGAACTCGAATCTGCGCACACCGTCTCCTTGATCGCCCGCAGTGTGCCGGGACCATAACCGGCCCCACCGACACCCGTGGAACCGCCGGGGCGCTACTCGCTCCGCAGGGCCGCCGCGGTCCGGGCCCGGGCCGCCCACCCGGCCGGCAGCAGCGCTCCGAGCAGGGCCGTCAGCGGTCCGCCCAGCGCCAACGCGGTCAGGAGGAGCGGCCCGTACACGTCGAGCAGCGTCTCCGGCAGGTGCAGTCCGCCGTTGGCTGCCATCGTGGGGAGGACGAGCCGGTGCATCGCCACACCCGCGGGTACGCCGAGCAGCCCGCCGACCAGACCGACAGCGGCGACGGACGCGACCACCATCGCGATCGTCTGGGCCGGCGTCATGCCGAGCGCCTTGTGCACGCCGAGATCGTGGACCCGGTCGCGCAGGTCGAGGACGAGCATGTTGAGCACACCCAGCGCGGCCACCGCGAGGAGCAGCAGGGTCAGCGTGGCGGTCAGCCCTTCCACGACCAGCAGGAGCGGGTCGGTCTCCGTGCCGCTCGGCCGCGCGGTGAGGCCCCGGCCGGCGAGTGCGCCGGTCAGCGCCTGCGCGTAGGCGCCGGCGTCGGTGTCCGGGGCGAGCGCGACGCGGTACTCGGACGGGTTCCCGCCGGTGGGCGTGGCGGTGACGGTGAACACCGCCATCGAGGATTCGAACACCTCGCCGACGATGCGCAGGCGTACGGGCGCGCCCTCGATCCGGACCGTGACGGTGTCGCCGATCCGGGCTCCGGTCGCGGTCAGCAGGGGTCCGCCGACGACGGCCTCGCCGGGTGCGGCGAACCAGCGTCCGGACACCATCTCGAAGCCGTCCCACGCCGCGTCGCCGGTGATCGTCGTGACGGAGACCGGATCGGCGATGCCCGCGACCGTGCCCGGCGCCTGCGTGAGGCCGTACCTGGCGCGGGTGCCCGGCTGCGCGTCGATCGCTGCCAGCACCGCGGCCGGGTCGGCGGTGGGAGCGGCGACCGATCCGGCGTCCGGGTCGCCGGTCACCGTGACGTCCGCGACGTCCTGGGTGAGCGCGGTCTGGATGCGCAGCAGCGACGCGGCGAGCCCGGTCGCGAACGTCACCGCCGCCGCGCCGGTCGCGACCGCCAGCAGGATCGCGATCGTGCGCGCCGGCCGGGCGAACGGGCGGGCCAGGCCGAGGCCCACCGGCCGGGCCACCGGCAGCCGCGCCGCCAGGCGCGACGCCCAGCGGCCCCGCGCCGGACCGGACGCCCGCCCGACCGCGATGGCGTCCACGGTGCGCAGCCGGCCCGCCCTCAGCGCGGCCGTCCACGCCGTCAGCGTCACCACCGCCAGCACCCCGCCGGCGGCCAGGACGGTCACCCACCAGGCGATGGTGGTGTTCGCCGAGCCGTAGATCTCCTCGGTCTCGGCCAGTACCGGCAACGCGATCAGGTTCCCGGTGACCGTTCCGGCGACGGCACCGACGGCGGCCGGGAGCAGCGTCTGCGCGACGAACGCGCGGACGACGCCCGCGGGGGTGCAGCCGAGCGCCTTGAGGATGCCGATCCGGCGGGTGGCGGCACCGACCGTGCCCGCGACGACAGTGCCGACCACCAGCAGCGCCATCACGATGCCGAGCAGCGCGAACGCGACGAGGAACGGCACGAAGACGGCCGCGTCCTCGACGGCCTGCTGCCGTACGTCGAGCCAGGACCGTGCGCCGGTGACCGCGCCGGAGGGCAACGTGGCGACCACGGCGTCCCGGCCGGTCGCGACCTCCGTCGCGGTGCGTGCGTCCGTGAACCGGTAGAGCATCTGGTACCCGTCCGCCGTGTCCGGCCCGTCGAGTACGCCGACGGCGGACGGCAGCACCCAGGCCCCGGCGGTGTCGCTGACCGACCGGGCCGTACCGACCACCGTGAACTCGGCACCGCCGGGTGTGGCCAGGCGAGAGCCGGGCGGCACGCGGACGGCGCCGCCGCTCAGCACGATCTCGTCCGGCCCGGCCGGCCAGCGCCCGCCGGCCAGCTCGATGCGGTCGACCGGGCCGCCGGGATCGGCGCGGGCGACGACGGTCAGCGGCGGCGTCCGCATCCCGCCGCGCTCCGTGAAGGCGACCACCAGCACCCGGTACGGGCCGGCGGCGGCCACCACGCCCGGGGTCGCGGCCGACGCGACGAGCTGCGCTTCCGTCACCGCACCGGAGTCCGCCCGCACGGTCAGGTGCGCTCCCCGCTGGGCGGCGAACGCGTCGTCGAAGGGCGCCTGCGACGCGACGAGCAGCCCGGCGCCGAGCACCGTGGCGGTCACCGCGGCGGCGGTGACCAGACCGACGACGACTGTCTGCACCC
The DNA here is from genome assembly GCF_008868145.1 of Micromonospora sp. AMSO1212t. Taxonomy (NCBI): domain Bacteria; kingdom Bacillati; phylum Actinomycetota; class Actinomycetes; order Micromonosporales; family Micromonosporaceae; genus Micromonospora; species Micromonospora sp. AMSO1212t. The sequence goes on along the minus strand of NZ_WBKS01000046.1, from coordinate 20,540 downwards.
GGCGGCGACGTACGCCGGATCGGACGACCCGCCCGAGCCCGCTCACCGTCGCACCTCGACCCGGCCGTCGCGCAGGCGGATCGTCCGACCGGCGGACGCCTCGGCCAGCCGCAGGTCGTGGGTGACGAGCACGATCGTCTGGCCGCTGCGGTGCAGCTCGTCGAGCAGGCGCCGGACGTCCTCCCCGGAGGCGGTGTCCAGCGCGCCGGTGGGCTCGTCGGCCAGCAGCAGCGCCGGCCGGTTGATCAGGGCGCGGGCGACGGCGACGCGCTGGCGCTCACCGCCGGAGAGGCGCCCCGGGTACGCCTGCGCGTGCCGGGCGATGCCGAGCGAGTCCAGCAGGGAGGCCGCGTGTGCGCGCGACGCGCGGGCCGGGGCGCCGGCCAGTTGGGCGGGCAGCAGGACGTTGTCCAGCACGGTCAGGTCGTCGAGCAGGTTGAAGAACTGGAAGACCAGCCCCACGTGTGCGCGCCGGAACCGGGCCGACGCGGCCTCGCCGAGCTTCTCCAGCCGGGTGCCCGCGACGGTCACCGTGCCGGCGTCCGGCCGGTCCAGCGCGGCGAGCAGGTTGAGCAGCGTGGACTTTCCGCTGCCGGACGGTCCGAGCACTGCCACGCACTCGCCGGGCCGGACGGTCAGCGACACGTCGTGCAGTGCGGGCGGCCCCTCACCGTAGCGGCGGGTCACCCCCCGTACGTCGATCACCGGATCGGTCATGTGTCGCCCCTCGCGTCAGGCCGGTCGATTGGACGCCGTGACGTTAGGGGCGTTCCGGAGGTCCGGGCATCGGCCCGGCGACGCACCGCCGTACCGCCGGAGGTGGATCTTCGTCCGGGGTCATCCCTGCGATGTAGTCGCAGTGCACACCGTGGCCGATGCCCCGGCCGGCGTGCGGCGGCGAGAATGTGGCTCGTGAGAGGCATCGTGGCGGCGGGACCGCTGCCGAGGCCGGGCTGGCGGGCGCTGCTGCTCGACGCGGCGCTGGCGGGTGTGCTCGGGCTGGTGTGCTTCCAGGCCGCCACCGACGACGTCGGCGTCCCGCCCCCGCCGTTGCCGCCGCCACTGCCGCTGCCGCCGGTGGCGGTCCCGCCGGAGGTGCAGCCGGCGCCGCCCGGGTCGACGCTCGGGGCGCTGCTGCTGGTCTTCGTCATGTGCGCGCCGCTGGTGCTGCGCCGCCGGTATCCGCTCGCGGTGCTCTGGGCGACGACGGCCGCCGCGTCACTGGTCCTGGTGACCGACGGGGACCGGCAGCCGGCCCTGTACCCGTGCGTGGTGCTGACCTGCCTCGTCGCCGTCTACAGCGCGGCGGCGCACAGCCCGTACCGGCTGCCGGTGCTGGCGTCGGTCCCGGTGGTGGCGCTGCTCGCCCTGGGCCTGCGGGAGCTGATGGTGGTCACGGTGTCCGCGGACCGTCTTCCGTTCGTCGTGCTGGCCCCGCTGGTGGCCGCCGCGGGCGGCCACCACGTGTGGCGGCGACGAGCGGGCGAGGACCGGCAGCGGCTCACCGCCGAGGCCCGCGCCCACGAGCAGGCGCTGCGCGACGCGGTCGCCGGTGAGCGGGCCCGCATCGCCCGTGAACTGCACGACGTCGTGACGCATCACGTCAGCGTGATGGTCATCCAGGCCGGCGCCGCCCGGACGGTGCTCGCCGCCGCACCGGATCAGGCGCGGGAGGCGCTGCTGGCCGTCGAGTCGACCGGCAGGTCCGCGCTCACCGAGCTGCGGCACGTCATGGGCCTGCTGGCCGATTCCGAACCGGACGACCCGGAGGACCCGCAGCCCGGGATCGACGACCTGCCCGACCTGGTCGAACGCATGCGTGACGCCGGCGTGCCGGTGGGTCTGACCGTCTCGGGCGAGCGCCGGCCGGTCGCCTCCGGTGTCGGGCTGACGGCCTACCGGGTGGTGCAGGAGGCGTTGACGAACATGGTCCGGCACGCGCCGGGCGCCGCCGGCACCGTCGTCGTCGAGTACGCGCCGGAGAGCCTGCGCATCGAGGTCGGCAACACCGAGCCCGGCGTCCCGGCCGCCACCGGGATGCCGGGTGGGCGCGGCCTGATCGGGCTGCGGGAGCGGCTCGCCGTCTACGGTGGGACGTTGCGCGCCGGCGCGCGGCCGGGCGCCGGCTACCACGTCGAGGCCCTGATCCCGTGGGAGGCGACATGACGGTACGAGTGGTGGTCGCCGACGACCAGGCGCTGGTCCGTACCGGATTCCGCATGATCCTCACGGCCGGCGGGGTGGACGTGGTGGCCGAGGCGGCGACGGGCGCGGAGGCGGTGGACGCGGTGCGCCGCACCAGGCCCGACGTGGTGCTCATGGACGTGCGCATGCCCGAGCTCGACGGTCTCGAGGCCACCCGCCGCATCCTCACCGGGGCCGTCGCGGCACCGCGGATCATCATCCTCACCACGTTCGACCTAGACCAGTACGTCTACGCCGCGCTCGCCGCCGGGGCGAGCGGCTTCCTGCTCAAGGACGTGACGCCGGAACACCTGGTCGCGGCCGTGCGGATGGTGCAGGACGGGGACGCGCTGCTCGCGCCCGCGATCACCCGCCGCCTGGTGCGGCGCTTCGCCCGCCATGACCCGCAGACGGCGGCGGTGCACCGCGACCTGGCCACGCTGACCCGGCGCGAGACGGAGGTCCTGCGCCTGCTGGCCGGCGGCCTGAGCAACGCCGAACTCGCGGAGGCGCTGCACCTGCCCGAGGCGACGGTGAAGACCCACGTCGCCCGCATCCTCGCGAAACTCGGTCTGCGCGACCGGGTCCAGGCGGTGGTGGTCGCCTACGAGACGGGCCTCGTGAGTCCCGGTTCGCCGGAGGACTGACCGTCCGGCGACGGCCGGCGCGTGCTCAGGTGATCAGCGTCGTCCCGAGTCGTGGGAAATTTTGCCGCGTCGATGCAACGGTGCGCAGCCCTCGTGTGTCTCCGGTCCGGCACGGTTATCCCCGGTCGAGCCCGGGTACCGGGAGCCGCATGGCGGAGATGGCATCGCTCTGGATCGTCCGGCACGGCGAGAGCACGGCGAACGTCGCGGCCACGGCGGCCGAGACGTCCGGCGCCGAGCTGATCGACCTCACCCACCGGGACGCGGACGTGCCGCTGTCGGCGACCGGCGAGGAGCAGGCGCGGGCGACCGGCCGCTGGCTGGCCGGGCTGCCGGACTCGCAACGGCCGGACGTGGCGGTGGTGTCGCCGTACCTGCGGGCGGTCCGGACGGCCGAGCTGGCGCTCGACGGCACCGGGACCCCGACGAGCGTCGACGAGCGGCTGCGCGACCGGGAACTGGGCGTCCTCGACGGGCTCACCGCCCACGGCGTGACCCGGCGCTACCCGGAGGAGGCGCAGCGGCGTACCCGGCTCGGCAAGTTCTACTACCGGCCGCCCGGCGGCGAGTCCTGGACCGACGTGGCGCTGCGGCTACGGGCGCTGCTGGGCGACCTGCGCCGCGACCACGACGGTGGCCGGGTGCTGCTGTTCGGCCACGACGCGCTGGTCTTCCTGCTGCGCTACCTGGTGGAGGGGCTCACCGAGACGGAGCTGATGGCGCTGACCCGCGAGCACGTGATCGCCAACTGCTCGGTCACCGGCTGGCACGCCGACGACTCCGGCCGGCTCGTGCCGGACGTGTTCAACGACGTCACCCACCTGCACCGCCAGGGGGCGACACCCACCAGGGAGGACGAGGTCCATGCCGAGCCGGTCTGACGTGATCACCCCCGCGCTGCTGCGGGACTGGGCGCTGCCGGTGCCCACCGGCGGCAAGGAGGCGCGCGGCACCGTGCTGGTGGTCGGCGGCTCCCGGTTCACCCCCGGCGCGGTGCTGCTGGCCGGGGTGGCCGCGCTGCGTGCCGGGGCCGGCGTGCTCCAGCTCGCCGCGGCCGAGTCGACGGCCCCGTCGCTGAGCATCCAGGTGCCCGAGGCGCTCGTGATCGGCCTGCCGGAGACCGACGACGGCGCGGTACGCGGCGACCCGGGCGACCTGCTCGGCGGGCTGGTCGCCGAGGCGGACGTGGTGGCCGTCGGCCCCGGCCTGAAGGACATCGACGCCACCGGGGAGCTGCTGCGCCTGGTCCTGGACGCGGCCGGGCGGGAGACCGCGCTGGTGCTCGACGCGTACGCGCTCGGTGCGCTCAGCCACGCGCCGGATCTGCTGGTCGGGTCCGGCCGCAAGGTGGTGCTCACGCCCAACCTGACCGAGGCCCAGCACCTGCTGGGCCGCGATCCGGGCGACGACCTGGACGCCGAAGCGGTGGAACTGGCCGGCCGGTACGACGCGGTCGTGTCGCTCTACGGGCACATCGCGACGCCGGACGGCCGGGCCTGGCGGGAGGAGAGCGGTGACGCCGGGCTGGGCACCTCGGGCAGCGGCGACGTGCGCTCCGGGCTGCTCGCGGGCCTGCTCTCCCGGGGTGCCGACCCGGCGCAGGCGGCCTGCTGGGCGGCGTTCGCGCATGCGGTGAGCGGGCAGCGGCTGGTCCCCCGGTACGGACGGATCGGCTTCCTGGCCCGGGAACTGCTGGACGAGATCCCCTACACGATCGCCACCGTCTGACGATCCACTCCATGGGCGCGCGGGACGTGTAACACCCGGGGGTGCGGCGGCGCTGGTCCGGGCGAGGCCGGTACTTCGCCGTGCCTCCGCCCGGACCGCAGCCCGTTCAGGGGTGCGGTCCACCCGCACGAACCCCTGGGAGTCTGTGTGAACAATCTCCGTCGCAAGACACTCGCCGCGGCGTCGGCGGTGACGCTCGGCGCCGGGCTCGCCCTCACCGGCGGCATGTCGCCGGCCGCGGCCGCCGGACCGGAGACCTCGTATCTGGTGCTCGCCCCGCAGGGCAACGGCACCGCCAAGGCCGCCGCCCGGGTGGCGGCCGCCGACGGCACCGTGGTGGCGGCGTACGACAAGATCGGCGTGCTGATCGTGCGCTCGTCCGCCCCGGACTTCACCACCCGCGTGGCGGGCGCCGGCGTCGAGTCGGTCGCCTCCACCGCCGGCCTGGGCACCGCCCTGGACGAGGGCGAGACGGTCGAGGTGCCGGCCGCCGCCGTCGCCGCGGCCACCGGCGACCCGACCGCCGAACCGCTCTACAACCTTCAGTGGGACATGGACCAGATCCGCGTCCCGCAGGCGCACGCGGTGACCGGCGGCAGCCCGTCGGTCGTGGTGGGTGTGCTGGACAGCGGCATCTCCAGCAGCCACCCGGACCTGGCGACCCAGATCGCCAGGGACAAGAGCGCCTCGTGCGTCGGCGGCGTCCCGAACACCGCCGAGGCCGCGTGGAACCCCACCACCAGCGACCACGGCACCCACGTGGCGGGCACCATCGCCGCCGCGGTCAACGGCGTCGGCGTCACCGGCGTCGCGCCGGGTGTGAAGGTCGCCGCCGTCAAGGTCGTAAACGACGACGGCTACATCTTCCCGGAGGCCGCGGTCTGCGGGTTCATGTGGGCCGCCGAGCACGGCATCAAGCTCACGAACAACAGCTACTACATCGACCCGTGGCAGCTGAACTGCCGCAACGACGCCCGCCAGCGCCCGGTGTGGAAGGCCGTGCAGCGGGCCCTGCGCTACTCGCAGTCCCAGGGCGTGCTGCACGTCGCGTCGGCCGGCAACTCGAACTGGGACCTGGCCCACAAGATCACCGACACCGGCAGCCCGAACAACGGCACGCCGGAGGACCGCGAGAACCTCACGAACGCCTGCCTGGTCCTACCGGCCGAGGCGCCGGGCGTGGTGACGGTCGCCGCGGTCGGCCCGACCGGTGAGAAGAGCTACTACTCCTCGTACGGCCAGGGCGTGATCGACGTGACCGCGCCGGGTGGCGACACCCGGTTCCGGACCCGGGGCGCGGTCTCGACGTCCGCCGACGGCATCCTGTCCACCACCTTCAACACCGCCACCCGCACCAACGGGTGGGGCTACAAGCAGGGCACCTCGATGTCCAGCCCGCACGCCGCCGGCGTCGCGGCGCTGGCGCTGTCCGCGCACCCGGGCATGAACCCGGGCCAGCTCTCCTCGTTCCTGGAGCGCACGGCGGTGGCGAAGTCCTGCCCGTCGGGCGTCTACAACCCGGTGCCGCTGATCCCGGCGGGCCCGAACGCGTACGACGCGACCTGCTCCGGCGGGAACCGCAACGGGTTCTACGGCGCCGGCGTCGTGGACGCGTACAACGCGGTGAGGTAACTCCGACCGCGTGGACCGGGCCCGGCGATCACGCCGGGCCCGGTCTGTTTGTCCTGGTCGGGCACCGGGTAGGGGGGCACCGTCAGCCGACTTAGGAGGTAACCGGTGTCCACCGACGCGATCGTCCTGCTCAAGGAGGACCACAAGGAGATCCGCCGCCTGTTCAAGGCCTTCCAGGAGGCCGAGGAGGGGTCGGCGAGCAAGCGCGGGAAGATCGTCGGGCAGATCCTCGAAGCTCTGACGGTGCACACCTACCTGGAGAACGAGGTGATGTACCCGGAGGTCCGCAAGCTGGTGCCCGACGTCGAGGACGACATCCTGGAGTCGTACGAGGAGCACCACGTCGCGGACGTGCTCTGCTTCGAGCTGTTCACCATGGACGCCGACGACGAGCGCTTCAACGCCAAGACGACGGTGCTGATCGAGAACGTGCTGCACCACGTCGAGGAGGAGGAGCAGGAGTGGTTCCCCAAGGTGCGCGAGGCGCTCGGCCGTAACCAGCTCCAGGAGATCGGTCAGCGGATGCTCGACCTGCGGCCGAAGGCGCCGAAGACGCCGACCGCCCCGAAGGCGCTGAAGAAGTCCCTGGACGCCGTGGTCGCCTGACACCGGGTCCGCGACGCGAGCGGGACCACCCCTTCACCGGGGGCGGTCCCGCTCGCGTCGGTGCTCAGTCGCCCGAGCCGGGCTCGGCCATCTTCCGGTGCTGCTCGGCCTTCAGCCGATCCGGGATGACCTTGCCGGCGGCCACCTGGATCTTGTTGACCAGCGAACCGGCGGCGACCTTGTGCTCCCCCTTCATCAGCGCCTCGAACGCGTCCTCCGCCACCTTGCGGGGGTCGTCCTTGCGCCCCTGCCCGACCCGGGTGTCCTCCATGTCGGCCCGGTCGAAGAACTCGGTGTCGGTCGGGCCGGGCATCAGCGACGTCACTGTTACGCCGCTGTCCTTCAGCTCGTTGCGCACCCCCTCGGCGAAGGACTGCACGAACGACTTCGAGGCGTTGTAGACCGCCTGGTACGCCCCGGGCATGGTGGCGGCGATGGACGAGGTGAACAGCACCCGCCCGGCGCCCCGGCGGACCATGTCCGGCAGCAGCAGCTTGGCCAGGTGCACCGTCGAGCGGACGTTCAGGTCGATCACTGTCAGCTCGTCGGCCAGGTCGGTGCCGCCGACGAAGTCCCCGCCCGCGCCCCGGCCGGCGTTGAGCGCCAGCGCGTCGACCGGGCGGCCCAGGCCGGTGACCTCCCCGGCCAGCCGCCGTACGCCCTCGGGCGTGGCCAGGTCCACCCGGACCGGGTACACCTCCGGGCCGCCGTCGCGCCGCAGGTCGCCCGCCGCGCGCTCGATCGCCGCGTCCTCGGCGGCGACCACCACGTCGTACCCGTGCTCGGCGAACTGGACCGCCAGCTCGTACCCGATGCCGCTGGACGCGCCGGTCACCACGGCGAGCGGCCGTCCGGTGCTCGGTGTGGTCATGGTCGTGCCTCCTCTCCCCCGGGCCGGGTCGGGGCCGGCCTCCCCCACGGTGTGCCCCGGGACGGGCGGCCCAACCCCGCAGGTCCCGGCCGGGCCGGTAGGATCGGCACGGGCCGTGACTGGCGCGTGGAGATGGAGCACCATCGGGGAGCGGCCTCGTCATGAGGACGCATGCCGAGCGCCTGGGCCTTCCGCACGTCACCTGGAGGTCGCATGTCGCGCAACGCCGAGTCCACCGCCTTCCGCAGCGCGTTGGAGGTCGTCCGCGGCGTCGAGCCGCGCGTGGCCGACGCCATCGCCGCGGAACTGGCCGACCAGCGCGAGTCGCTCAAGCTCATCGCCAGCGAGAACTACGCCTCCCCCGCGACGCTGCTGGCCATGGGCAACTGGTTCAGCGACAAGTACGCCGAGGGCACCGTCGGGCGCCGGTTCTACGCCGGCTGCCAGAACGTCGACACCGTCGAGGCGCTCGCCGCGGAGCACGCCCGGGAGCTGTTCGGCGCGTCCCACGCGTACGTGCAGCCGCACTCGGGCATCGACGCCAACCTGGTCGCGTTCTGGGCGATCCTGGCCGACCGGGTCGAGTCCCCCGCGCTTCGCAAGGCGCAGGCGCGGCAGGTCAACGACCTCACCGAGGCGGACTGGTTCGCGCTGCGCCGCGAGCTGGGCAACCAGCGGATGCTCGGCATGTCGCTCGATGCCGGCGGCCACCTCACCCACGGCTTCCGGCCGAACATCTCCGGCAAGATGTTCGACCAGCGCAGCTACGGCACCGACCCGGCCACCGGCCTGATCGACTACGACCGGGTGGCCGAGGCGGCCCGCGAGTTCAAGCCGCTGATCCTGGTCGCCGGTTACTCCGCGTACCCGCGGAAGGTCAACTTCCGGATCATGCGGGAGATCGCCGACTCGGTCGGCGCCACGTTCATGGTCGACATGGCGCACTTCGCCGGGCTGGTCGCCGGCAAGGTGTTCACCGGCGACTTCGACCCGGTGCCGCACGCGCACATCGTCACCACCACCACGCACAAGTCGCTGCGCGGCCCGCGCGGCGGCATGGTGCTCTGCGGCCCGGAGCTGGCCGACCAGGTCGACCGGGGCTGCCCGATGGTGCTCGGCGGGCCGCTGCCGCACGTGATGGCCGCCAAGGCGGTCGCGCTGGCCGAGGCGCGCCGCCCCGACTTCGCCGACTACGCCCAGCGGATCGTGGACAACGCGCAGGCGCTCGCCGACGGGCTGCTGCGCCGGGGCGCCACGCTGGTCACCGGCGGCACCGACAACCACCTGGTGCTCATCGACGTGTCCGGGTACGGCCTGACCGGCCGGCAGGCCGAGCAGGCGCTGCTGGACTCGGGCATCGTCACCAACCGCAACTCGGTGCCGCAGGACCCGAACGGCGCCTGGTACACCTCGGGCATCCGCATCGGCACCCCGGCGCTGACCACCCGAGGGCTCGGCGCCGCCGAGATGGACGCCACCGCCGAGCTGATCCACACCGTGCTCAGCCAGACCACGCCGGGCACCGGCCCGGACGGCGCGCCGTCGAAGGCGAAGTACGTGCTGGACCCGGCCGTCGCCGAGTCCGTCGGCAAGCAGGCCGCCGACCTGCTCACGCCGTTCCCGCTCTACCCCGCCGTGGACCTGGGCTGACAGTCGTGACGGCGGCGCCCCGGGAGAACGATCTCCCGGGGCGCCGGCGGTTACGGGGTCAGCGCAGCGGGCGCTTCAGGTGGTAGCGGTGGACCTCGGTGCTGCCCTGCACGTTGTTCACGTCCTCGGCGGCGGAGACCAGCTCCCACCCCTCCCGGCCGACCCGGTTGAGATGCGCGATCGCGGTGTCCCCGTACGCGGTCACGTCGGTGCGTGACCCGTCCGGGCCGTACCACACGAACGAGACGTGGAAATTGCGTCCCTGACCCTGATACCGACGAACGAGCAACGCGTACTCCCAGGCAACCATTCGTCCATTATCAACAGAGGGACGGTGTCAGGAAACACGCACTGTGGCGGAACCCTGACACTCCGGTGTCACGTCCTCCGGCATGGTGTCCGTGACCAGCGCGGCCAGCCGGTCCAGGCCCAGATCGATGGAATCCGGTGTGACAGCGCTCACCGACAACCGCAAGGCATTCACCGGTGTGCCCGCGTCGTAGAAGTGCGCCATCGGGGTCCAGAGCACGCCGTACTCGCGCGCCGAACGGTGCAGCAGCGCGTCGTCGACGGCGAACGGCACGCTCACCACCACGAAGAACCCGCCCGCCGGGACGGTCCAGGAGACCGGCCCGCCGGCCGGGAACCGCCGGGCCAGGCCGTCGACCAGGTGGCGCAGGTTGCGGGCGTACGCGGCCCGCTCCCTGGTGTTCGCGGCCACCAGTGAGCAGTCGTGCGCGAGCAGCGCGCCGCCGATCACCGCCTGGCTGATCGGCGACGTGTTCACCGTGACCATGCTCTTGATCTTCGCGAGGTGGTCGGCGAGCGGGACCACAGCGCCGCCCGCCTCCCCCACGCGCTGGTCGGCGACCACGTAGCCGACCCGGGCGCCCGGCAGCACGGTCTTGGCGAACGAGCCGAGGTAGACCACCCGGCGGGCGGTGTCCAGCGCCTTGAGCGTCGGCCGCCGCGCGGTGCCGTCGGCCGGGAACAGGCCGTACGGGTTGTCCTCGATCAGCAGCAGGTCCTCCTCGGCGGCCAGGTCCAGCAGCCGCCGCCGCTGCGCGGTGTCCATGCTGACGCCGGACGGGTTGGCGAAGTCGGGCATCACGTAGCAGCCCCGGGGCCGCAGCCCCTCCGCGCGGGCCCGGCGCACCCCGGCGCGCAGGTCGTCCAGGTCGACGCCGTCGGGCCCGCCGGCCACCGGGCATACCGGCAGGTCGACCAGGCGGGCCGCGCCGGTGAGCCCGACGTACGTGGGCGCCACCGCGAACAGCACGTCGGCCGGGCCGGCCCGCAGCGCGCGCAGCACCAGGAACATCGCCTCCTGGCAGCCGACCGTCACCACTATCGACTCCGGGTCGACGGTGAGCCCCTCGTCCACGGCGAGGTGACGGGCGATCAGGTGGTGCACGACGCCCTTGGTCCGGCCGTACTGCAACAACGTCCGGTCCACACCGGCCCGGTCCAGCCCGACCTCCTCGGCGAGGTGGCGGCGGAAGCGGTCCAGGTGGGTGTGCAGCAGCGCGGAGTCGAAGAACTCCTCGTACGGCCGCCCGGCCGCCAGCGACACCGCGTCCGGGTAGTGCTGCGCCACCTCGTTGAGGAAGTTCATCGAGTTCAGCGCCGGGTCGCCGACGCTGCCGTGCAGCGCCGTGACGGCCAGGTCGATCGGCTCCACGTCAGCCTCCGATCCGGGTACGCAGCCGCCGGGCCGAGGCCGGATCGGGGCAGCCGCTGAGGATGAGGGCGTCGCGCAGTTCCGCCGCGAGCAGCGCCAGCGCCGCCTCGGCGCCGGCCCGGCCGCCCGCCGCGAGCGCCCAGAGCAGCGGCCGGCCCAGCAGCACGCCGTCCGCGCCGAGCGCCAGCGCGCGCAGCACGTCGACGCCGCTGCGGATGCCGCTGTCCAGCAGCACCGCGCACCGCCCGTCCACCGCGCCGGCCACCTCGGGCAGCATGCTCGCGCTGGCCGGGGCCGCGTCGAGCTGCCGTCCGCCGTGGTTGGAGACCACCACGGCGTCGACGCCGGTGTCCGCGGCGCGGACCGCGTCGCGCGGGTCCAGGATGCCCTTGACCAGCAACGGCACCCGGGTACGCTGCCGCAGCCACTCCAGGTCCGCCCAGCTCAGTGCCGGGGCGAACACCGCGCCGGTGTGCACCGCCACCGCCGAGACGCCCGGGGTGCCCTGGTGCGCCAGATCGTCCCGGCCGCCGGGCAGGTTCGCGGCGGTGACGTGCGGCGGCAGCGCGAACCCGTTACGGGCGTCGCGCAGGCGCCGCCCGAGCACCGGCACGTCCACAGTCACCATCACCGCCGCGCAGCCGGCCGCCTCCGCCCGGTCGAGCAGGTCGGCCACCAGTGCCCGGTCGCGCAGCCAGTAGAGCTGGAACCACACGGTCGCGCCGGTCGCCGCGATCTCCTCGATCGACGTGCTGGACAGCGTGCTCGCCACGTACGGCACGCCCGCCGCGCGGGCCGCCGCCGCGAGCGCCGGCTCGCCGTCGGGGTGCAGCAGCCGCTGGTACGCCATCGGCGCGACAGCCACCGGCAACGCGGCCCGGCCGCCGGGCAGCGTCGCCTCGGTGGACGGGTCGTCCACGCCGGCCAGCATCCGGGGCAGCACCGCCACCCGGTCCAGCGCGGCCCGGTTCGCGGCCAGGGCGGTCTCGGTGCCGCTGCCGCCGTCGACGAAGTCCCACACGTCGGCCGGGAGGACCGCCCGGGCCGGCGCGGCGAACTCGGCCAGACTCGCCGGCGGCACGAACCGGTCCGCCGGGGGCACGTCGGACGGCTCAGCCATGGCTGCCTGCGCCCGCCGCACTACCGGCCGGCTGCCCGCCCGCCGCCGCCTCGTCCGAGTCTGCCGCCGCGTCGAGCCCGAACGCGCGGCGCAGGAAGGCGGCGGCGCGTTCCTGGGCCTCCCGGCCGGCGTCGAACACGCCGGGCATGGCGAAGAACCCGTGCACCATGCCCGGATAGTCGTCCGTCTCGGTCGGCACGCCGGACTCGCGCAGCCGTTCGGCGTACCGCAGGCCCTCGGCGCGCAGCGGATCGTGCCCGGCGGTGACCACCAATGCCGGGGGAAGACCACTCAGGTCCTCGGCGAGCAGCGGCGACGCGAGCGGGTGGGCCGCGTCGCCGGGGTCGGCCAGGTAGTGGCCGCGGTACCAGCCGACCGAGTGCCTGTTGAACAGCATCGGGTCCTCGTCGTCGGCGGGCCGGTGCCCCGGCCGCTGGTCGGTGTTCGGGTAGACCAGCAGCTGGGCGGCGAGCCGGGGGCCGCCGTCGGCGCGGGCCAGCAGCGTCACCGCGGCGGCCAGGTTTCCGCCCGCGCTGTCGCCGCCCACCGCCAGCCGGTCCGGGTCCACGCGGAACTCGGCGGCGTGCGCGGCGAGGTGCCGCAGCGCGGCGTGGCAGTCCTCCACCGCCGCCGGGAACGGGTGCTCAGGGGCGAGCCGGTAGCCGACCGTCACGGTCTGGGCGCCGGTGAGGTTGACCAGCCGGCGGCAGATCCCGTCGGCCGTGTCGACGCTGCCGAGCGTCCAGCCGCCACCGAAGAAGTAGACGAGCGTGGGCAGCGGTCCGTCGCCGTCCGGCCGGTGGATCCGCACCGGCAGCGGCCCGGCCGGGCCGGGCACCGTCGTGTCGCGTACCTCGGCGACCGGCTCGACCACGCCGGAGCCGGCGCGGATCGCGGCGAGGTCGGCGGCGCGGGCTTGGGCGAGGGTCTGGGTGTAGAGCGGCACGGTGCCGGCGGCGGCCCGTGCGGCCCGCCACGCGACCACCTGCGGATCCAGTGTCATCCGGCCTCCCCGGTGGTGACGAAGAGTTTGTCGATACCGCGCAGGAACAGGCTCCCGCTGTATGTGTAGGGCTGGGTGACGGCGAGCCGGGGGAAGCGCGCGAACAGGCGCGGCAACGCCAGGCGGCCCTCCAGCCGGGACACCGCCGAGCCGAGGCAGAAGTGCAGCCCGACGCCGAAGGCCAGCGACGGCGGGCCGTCGCGGCGCGGGTCGAAGCGGTCCGGGTCGGGGAACCGGGCCGGGTCGCGGTTGGCGGCGGCGATCAGCAGCAGCACGTTGTCGTCACGTTCGACCGGGACGCCGCCGAGGTCGACGCCGGCCGGCGCGGAGCGGGCCAGGAAGTGCACCGGGCTCTCCATCCGCAGCACCTCCTCCACGCAGCCGCGGGCCAGCTCGTCGTCGCCGGGCAGCGCGGCGGTCACGTCCGGGTGGTCCAGCAGCAGCGGCAGGCCGTTGCTGAACATGTAGACGGTGGTGACGAAGCTGGCGTTGAACAGCACGATCAGGTTGCTGATCAACTCTTCCTCGGTGAGGTCGACGCCGCCCGCGTCGAGCACCTCGACAAGCCCGCTGATCAGGTCGTGGCTGGGCGCGCGGCGCCGGTGGGCGATCAGGTCCCGGTAGTAGGCGCGCAACTCCTCGGCGGCCTGGTTGGCCCGGGCCAGCCGCTCCGGCGTCTTGCCGGACACGTCCATGTACTCGTCGATCCAGTCGACCCGCTGCCGGTACCAGGACAGGTCGGCCGCGGGCAGGCCGATGAACTCGGCCATCACCAGCGCCGGGACCGGGTACGCGAAGTCGGCTACGAAGTCCACCTCGTGACCGTCCGCACCCGCCTCGGCCATGTGGTCCAGGCGTTCGGCGACGATCCGCTCGATCACCGGCTCCAGCGCGCCGAGGCGGCGCGGGGTGAACGTCCTGGCGAACACCGCACGCATCCGGGTGTGGTCCGGCGGGTTGACGAACATCATCGAGGTGAGGAACGTGCGCAGGATCTCCTGCTCCTCCCAGCCGGGCGGGAAGCCCTTGTACCAGCCGGGGTCGCGCAGGATCTGGTCCACGATGTCGTACCCGCCGGCGACCGCGCTCACGGTGCTGTGCTCGGCCCGGGCCGGTACGGCGTTGATCGGCCCGTGCTCGTGCAGGGCCGCGTAGAAGGGATAGGGGTTCTGCCGGCCCTGCTCGCTGTAGAGCCCGGTCAGGATCTCGCTGACGTCCACTGTCTCTTCCTCCCCAGGAAACGGCGGCGGGGGCGGCGTCGTGTCGACCGCCGCCCCCGCCCGGTGTCACAGTCCGAGCAGCTTCAGTGGCACGGCGTTCGCCATGGCCGCAGCGCCCGTGTCGTTCGGGTGGATGTGGTCACCCGAGTCGTAGGCCGGCAGCAGCCGGCTCGGCTGGGCCGGATCGCGCATCACCGCGTCGAAGTCGACGACGCCGTCGAACTCGGCCCGGCCGGGCCCGCGCAGCCAGGTGTTGACGGCCTGCCGGGTGGCGTCCTTCTCCGGGGTCCACACGCCCGGCCCGCCGTTGCCCTCGTACGGCATGAGCGTGCCGGCGATGCTGGTCAGGCCGCGCGCCTGGACCTGCCGGTTGAGCTGGCGCAGCGAGGCGATGATCGCCTCCGGGCTGTCGCCGTTCATCCAGATGTCGTTGATGCCCAGGTGGGTGATGACGGTACGCACCCCCGTCTGGGGGAACACGTCCTCGTTGAGCCGGGCCAGCGCGTTCGGGCCCAGCTCGTAGTAGCCGGGGAACCCGCCCGCGCCGGGCTCGGTGCCCTCGTGGTTGAGCCGGTTGCCGGCCAGGCTGAGGTTGAGCACACCCGGCGTACGCGGCTCCGGGCGGGCGTCGATCAGCCGCTCGGCCAGGAAGTCCGGCCAGCGGCGGTCGGCGTTGACGGTGCTGCCGTTGCCGTCGCCGATGGAGTC
Source organism: Micromonospora sp. AMSO1212t (assembly GCF_008868145.1). Classification (NCBI taxonomy): domain Bacteria; kingdom Bacillati; phylum Actinomycetota; class Actinomycetes; order Micromonosporales; family Micromonosporaceae; genus Micromonospora; species Micromonospora sp. AMSO1212t. The sequence goes on along the minus strand of NZ_WBKS01000046.1, from coordinate 5,490 downwards.
GCCCAGCACCACCACCGAACCGGGCGTGACCTTGCGCTCCACGTCGATGCCGGACAGGAACATCCAGCAGCAGTTGGGCCGGATGGTGAAGCCCGCGCCGTCGGCCGCCGAGGTGAGGTCGGTGGCGCCGATGAAGTTGGTGACCTTGGACTGGCCGTGGAACGTCACCGGTCCGGTGAGCACCGGGAAGTACAGGGTGACCACCAGGTCCTCCTGCTCGGCCACCGGGAAGGCCACCGGGTCGCTGAGCAGCTCGGCGCCCTTGTTGATGGTGGCCGAGCCGGCGCCGGAGAACGTCAGCTGGCGGACGCTCGCCGGGACGATGTCGGACAGGTCGTCGGGAGTGGCGGTGTTCGGCCGGGCGATCGTGGCGCGGCCGACCTGGACGGCCTGCTGGCCGTACAGGTTGGTCAGCCGCACCCGCAGGCGCGGCCCGCCGACCGAGGTCTGCACGGTCATCCGGATGCTCTGGTTGTTCAGGCCGGTCTCGGTCAGGCCCACGTTGTTCCCGCGGGTCACCGCCGCGGCCCAGGTTCCGGCCCACTCGGCGCGCCCGTGCCCGGCGCGGTCGTTCCCGGTCGGGCCGGCGCTCGCGGTGACCGCCGGGGTGGCGGCGATCAGCAGCGTTACGGCGGAAGCTATGACGTGCCATCTCTTCGGGGTCGGCATCGATCCTCCATGGTCGGCAGCCCCGGGCGTGACGCGGTCGGCGGCACCGGCCCGGGCGATGGACCGGAAACTAGCTTCCGGCCGTGACGAGCGTCAATCAACCTGATCGACATGATCAAATGCCCGGGGGGCGTGACGCAGCGACGATCGGCTCTGTCCGCCGTGGACCGGGGCTGCCTAGGCTCGGGGCTGGCGGCGGTGCGGTCGCCGACCCTGGCACCTGCCGTCTCGTCCCGGCCCTGACCTGGCCGGACGCCGCTCGCGGACCATGATGGGGGCTGCCCGATGACCGACCGGCCGAACTACGTGCACGAGGCGCTGGAGCTGTTCGCCGGGTTCGGCGACCGGGAGGCGCTCGTCGGCGGCGGACGCCGCCTCACCTACCCCCGGGTCGCCGCCGAGGTGCGCGGCCTGGCTGCCGCGTTGCGCCGTCACGGGGTACGCCCCGGCGCCGCGGTGCTGGTGATGCTCGGCAACACGATCGACGGTCCGCTGCTGCAACTGGCCCTGCATCTGCTGGGCTGCCGGAGCATGTGGGTCGCCCCGGTGACCTCCCGGCGGGAGGTCGACGAGTTCGTCGCGCTGTCCGCGCCGGAGGCGTTCGTGTACGACCCGCGTGACGCGCAGGCGGTCGAGGTCGCGGCGGGCCTGTCCGGCGTACCGGTGCTCTGCCTCGGCCCCGGTGGCGCCGGACCGGACCTGACCGCCGAGGCCCCCGGGCCGGCGGTGGAACTGCCCGCCGAGGTGCCGGCGCCGGAGTCGTTCCTCCAGACCAGCGGCACCACCGGCACGCCCAAACTGGTGCACCACCGGGAGAGCTTCTACCGGCAGGTGCTCGTCCTCGCCGCCGAGTTCCGCGGTGCCGGGTTCCCGCTGCTGCGGCACCTGTCGCACTCGCCGATGTGGCTCGCCAGCGGCCAGATCACCACACTGTTCAACCTGTTCACCGGCGGCGTGCTGTTCCTGCGCGAGCAGTGGGATCCGGCCGCGTTCATCGCCACCGTGGACGCCGAGCGGCTGACCTCCACGTTCGTCACCCCGCCGATGCTCTACGAGGTGCTCGACCACCCCGATCTGCCGGGCGCCGACTTCTCCGCGATGTTCATGTTCAACGTGGGCGCCGGGCCCGCCGCGCCGGCCCGGCTGCGCCAGGCCATCGCCCGCTTCGGTCCGTGCCTGCGCATCGTGTACGGGCTCAGCGAGGCGGTGGTCATCTGCGCGCTGCCCGGGCTCACCGAGGACCCGGAGCACCCGGAGCGGCTGCGCTCCTGCGGCCGCCCGTACGGCGACGTGTCGGTGCAGATCCGCGACGCCGACGGGCGGGTGCTTCCGGCCGGTGAGGACGGCGAGGTGTGGGTACGCACCAAGCTGAGCTTCGCCGGCTACCACGGACAGCCGGAACTGACCGCCGAGACGCTCGTCGACGGGTGGGTCCGCACCCGCGACATCGGCCACCTCGACGCCGACGGTTTCCTCTACCTGGTCGACCGGTTACAGGACCGGATCCTCACCCGGCAGCGCAGCTGGCCGATCTACTCGCGCCCGATCGAGGACGTGCTCGCCGGCCACCCCGAGGTACGCGCCGCCGCCGTGATCGGCGTACCGGACCCGGTGGCCGGGGAGCTGCCGCACGCGTACGTGGTGCCGGCACCGGACGCGTCGGTGACCGGCGAGGAGCTGATCGCGCTCGTGGTCCGGGAACTCAGCGAGACCTGGGCGCCCGGCGCTGTGGAGTTCGTCGACGCGCTGCCGCTGAACCGCTCCGCGAAGGTCGACAAGCGCGCGTTGCGGGCCCGGTACGCCGCCGCTCACCCGGCCGGCGCCGACCCGATCGGCAGTCCGGCGTGAACCCGCGCCGGGAGTTGTACACCCTGGTCGGCGCCGACCTGCTGTCCAACCTCGGCACCCGGATCTCGGTGGTCGCCATCCCCTGGCTGGTGCTGGAGACCACCGGCAGCCCCACCAAGATGGGGCTCGTCGCGGCGGCGGAGACGCTTCCGTACATGCTCTCCAGCGCGCTGGCGACCCCGTGGGCGGACCGGTTCGGGGTACGCCGTACCTCGGTGTTCGTGGACGCGGCGAGCGCCGTCGCGATGGCCGTGGTGGCGCTGGCGCCCTGGCTCGGCTTCGGCACCCTGCTGGTGCTCGTGGCGGTCGCCGGCGGGCTGCGCGGCATCGGCGACCGGGTCAAGCACGTGCTGTTCAAGCCGGCGGCCGAGCGGGCCGGGGTGCCGCTGATCCGGCTCACCAGCGCCTACGACGGCCTCGCCCGCGGCATGACGCTGTTCGGCGCGGTCCTCGGCGGGCTGCTCATCGACTGGGTCGGGCTGACCCGGGCCATCTGGATCGACGCGGCCACGTTCGCGGTCTGCGCGCTGCTGATCGGCCTGCTGGTCCGGCCGCCCGCACCGGCGCAACCAGCGCCCCGGGAACCGTACCTGCGGGCGCTGCGCGGCGGCTTCGCGTACCTGCGCACCGACCGGACGCTGATGACCATGCTGATCGTGGTCTCGGTGTCCAACATGTTCGCCAACGCCAGCGTCGCGGTCTGGATCCCGCTGTGGGTCAACGAGGTGCTCGGCGACCCGGCCGGGTTCGGTCTGCTGCTGGGCGTCTTCTCGGCCGGCGCGCTGCTGGGCAACCTGTTGTTCACAGTGGTCGGCACCCGGCTGCCGGCCGGGACGACGTTCGCACTGGGGCTGACGCTCAGCGGCGCGCCCCGGCTGCTCGCGCTGGCGCTCAGCGACGACCTGGTCGTGGTGCTCGTGGTGACGTTCCTGTCCGGCATCGGCATCGCGGCGGTGAACCCGCTGCTCGGCGCGGCGCTCTACCAGCGGGTGCCGGGCGAGCTGCAGACCCGGGTGCTCGGCATCTCCGGATCGGTGGCGTTCCTCGGCCTGCCCGTCGGCGCGCTGCTCGGCGGCTGGTCGGTGGCGCTGCTCGACCTGACCCCGGCGCTGCTGGTGATGTCGGGCGTTTGCCTGGTGCTGACCGTCGGACCGCTGCTGCTGACCCGCGCGTCCCGGCGCCCGTCCGCGGAACCGGCCACGCCCACGCCGGTCTGAGCCGTCGTGTCGGGGGGCGGCGGTAGGGTCGGGGCCATGGCGACCTGGGACGACGTGCGGCGCATCGCGCTGGCCCTGCCCGAGACCACCGAGCGCGGCTCACACGACGACCTGCCCGCCTGGCGGGTACGCGACAAGATGTTCGTCTGGGAACGGCCGCTGCGCCGCGGCGACCTCGAGGCGCTCGGCGACGCCGCCCCGGGCGGCCCGATCCTCGGCGTCCGGGTGCCCGACCTGGGCGCCAAGGAGGCACTGATCGCCGACGACCCGGCGGTCTACTTCACCACGCCGCACTTCGACGGCTACCCGTCGGTGCTGGTGCGGCTCGACCGGATCGACGTGGACGAGCTGACCGAGCTGGTCACCGAGGCGTGGTACGCACGCGCCCCGAAGCGGCTCGCCACGGCGCACCGGGCGGAGAACGCATGACCGGCCCGGTGGACGCGATCGTCTTCGACATGGACGGCACGCTCGTCGAGTCGCACGCGGTGGTGCCCGCGGCGTACCGGGCGGCGGTGCGCGCCGGAGGCGGGCCGTCGTACACCGACGCCGAGGTCATCGCCGGGTACTCGATCGGCTCCCCGGCGGACCTGTTGACGCACCTGCTACGGCGGCCCGCCTCCAGCGACGACCTGGACCGCTACCACGCCGAGCTGGATGCGCTCGCCGGGCGGGTACGCGTCTACCCCGGAGTCGCGGACGCGCTCGCCGAGATCGCCACCCGGGTACCGGTGGGCGTGTTCACCGGCGCGAGCCACCGGGCCGCCGAGATCCTGCTCGACCGGGCGGGCCTGCTCGGTCACTTCCAGGTCGTCCTCGGCGGCGACCAGGTCGACCGCCCCAAACCGGCACCCGACGGCGTGGAGGCGGCCTGCCGGCACCTCGGCGTGCCGCCGGGCCGCGCCGCGTACGTGGGTGACTCGCCACTTGACGTACGCGCCGCCCGGCACAGCGGCGCGGTGGCGGTGGCCGCCGCGTGGGGTCACCAGTACGACCCCGCCGAGCCGGCCGACCTCAGCCTGACCCGGCCCGGGGAGCTGCTGGCCCTGCTGCCCTGAGCCTCTTTCCCGGCGCGGGTCGCTCGGCTAGCCTGCCGGGCATGCCATCGACGTTGACCGAGGCGACGGACCCGTACTGCCTGCGTCCCGGAGAGGCCGCCGAGCTGCTGCGCGAGCATCCGTGGCGCCGGTTCGTGGTGCTGGGTGACAGCGTCGCGGAAGGGCTGTGCGAGCCGGCCGACGGCTACCCCGACCTCCAGTGGGCCGATCGGATCGCGGCCGAGCTGCGCGCGATCCGGCCGGAGCTGGCCTACCTGAACCTGGGCCGGCGCGGGCTGCGCGCACACGAGGTACGGACCACCCAGTTGGCCGACGCTCTGGCCTTCGAACCGGACCTGGCCCTGGTGGTGTGCGGCGGCAACGACGCGTTCCGCTCCGCCTACGACCCGAACGCGGTCGACGCCGAGCTGACCGCCATGATCACCGCGCTACGGGAGGCGGGGGCGGACGTGATCACAGTGGGCATGTTCGACGTGTCGCACAGCCCGGCGGTGCCGGACGCGCTGCGCGCGGGCCTGGGCGAGCGGATGCGCCGGCTGGCCCGGCACACCCGGGGCGTGGCCGAACGGCTGGGCACGTTGCACGTCCACCTGACCGACCACCCGCTGGTGGCCGATCCGTCGCTGTACAGCAGCGACGGCCGGCACGGCAGCGCACGCAGCGACGCGATAGCCACCGCCGAAACCCTCCGGGTCCTC
>NZ_WBKS01000045.1:0-39149 GCF_008868145.1 Micromonospora sp. AMSO1212t | reverse complement strand
ACGACTCCACCGGTCCGTCCGGCCGCGATCCACGCCGCGCCCGCCCCGCCTCGCCCGGCATCCCTCCCGCGTCCCGCGCCGGGCCCGTCGCCTCGCTCCGGTTGGCCGACGGCGCCGTGGTGGCCGGTTCGCTGACGTCCCCCGCCCGCGTCGCGGACGGCGTTTCCTGCCGGTCGCGCCGGTCGCGTTCCTCGGCGTACTCGGCGCGGCGCCGGGCCAGGTCGCGTTCGCACTCCAGCGCGATGCGCTGCTCCCAGTACGGCTGAAGCAGCTTGCGCACCCGCTCGTCCAGGTGCACTGTCACGTCCGGCTCGCAGGCGAACGTCACCTCGCCGCGCGCGTACGTCCAGGGCGGTGGGTCGTCGTCGGCGAGCGCGGCGGTCAACGCGGCGTGCAGGTCGCGCGGGCGGTGCGGCGGCACCTCCACCGCGCACCGGACGGCCAGCCGGTGCAGGCGCTGCGCGGCCTGCTGCTGGAAGTAGTCCACGTACCAGCCGAACAGCTCCGGCCGGGCGGTCTCCGACGACCAGGTGTAGGTGGCGCGCACCAGGAACACGTACACCTGGCCCTGCGCCGGCACCGCGAGCGGCTCCGGGGCGCGCCTGTCGACTGTGGTCACCGGCGTCACCGGCTCCTCGGTCCACCAGAGTTGCCGCAGCGTCGGCTGCGCGCCGTCCCAGAAGCGCCGGGTCCGCACGCGCGCGGCCTCGCCGAGCGCCCGCGTCCGTACGCTCCAGCGCCGCCGCCAGCCGTCGACCGGCGCGCCGGTCGCGGGCCGGCGGTCACCCGGCCCCGGATCCTCCGGCACCGCGGTCATCGCACCCCCTCCATGCCGGATCGCAGCACCGCGTCCCGCGGCGTCACGGGACGCGCGGGCCGTCGGGCGAGGGGTGGCCGGACCGCCGTGGCGGTCCGCGATCCACGCTAACAACCCCGACCGGTGTACGCGCGCAGCCGCGCGCACGGCGGTTCCGCCCGGCACGAGGCTCGGTGCTGACCGATCGGACGAGCCGCCCCGTAGTCCTATCTGTGGGACCCGGAGCGGGTTCGGTCCCGTTCACGGGACCGACCATCCAGACTCGATCGGCACACCTTGATCCGTGTCCGTGTCGCTTCATAGCGTGAGCTTCCGTGATCCTTCGGGGGAGGACCAGAACGCATGGGTGTTGACGCTCGCCACGCCGCCGGCCGGACCGTGCAGTTCCTGCGGTCCCTCGCCGAGCGGCAGTACGACCGGGTCTGGACCCCGGACTTCCTTCACCTCAGCCCGGACGTGCAGGGCTTCGCCGTGTTCCACCGCGGCGGCCTGGTGCTGGTCTACGGCGCGGTGTCGCCGGAGGACCCGGCCCGCTGGGTCTTCCGGATGGCCTGTGTGGCCGGCGCCGACGTGCCGGACATCTCCGGGGCGATGGCCTGGGCGAACATCCGCAACCGGCTGGCGGAGGCCGGGCGCTACTACTGCGTCGTGAAGGCCGACCAGGGCGCCTGCCACGTGGTGTTCGCGCTGGACGTACGAAGCCCGCTGCTCGACGACGTCACGGCGCCCGACGCGCAGGCGGTGCGGGAACTGCTGCACTTCTCGCTCGCGGTGTGCGTCCACAACGCCGTGGCCGACTTCCGCGACCTGGCGTCCTACCTGCCGGCGCGTCCTCTGGCGCCGACCGAGATCGACGCCTGGACGCTGTTCGCCGGCACGCAGGACTGATCGGACGACGTCGGCTCGCCGGCTCGACCCAGCCCGGCGACCTGGACGAAGATGTCCCGCTTCGCGGTCGCGGTGCCACAACGGTTGAGCACGTAGCCGGTCAGCCAGACCCAGCCCATGTGCGTCACCTCGGCGCCGACCGACACGACCCGGAACGTCAGCGCCCGGCCGCCGCCGAACTGCACCGACGCTCGGCCGTCGACCAGCAGGAGGTCACCGGGCTGCGGGCGCACCGCTACCAGTGGCCGTCGTTCGGCGGGCGGCACTCGCGGGCGTGCATGGCCTGCCAGTCGCGCAGGGCGCGCTTCAGCCGGTCGTTCTCCTGCGAGAGCAGGCGTACCCGCCCGGTGCAGGTCGGCCAGATCGCCGGCGACCCGGGCCTGGAACTCGCGTACCTGATCGGGGTCGACGCCCCGCCGACGGGCGACGAAGGAGTGGGTGCGTACCTCGTGGGGGGTCAGCCGGGCCGGCACGCCGGTCCGGTAGAACTCGCCGGATCGATACTGCGTCACATCGGTCCTTTCCAGGGCAGGCGGAGACGCGGTGGGTCGGTGCGGTGGGTCTGGAAGGGCGGGCCGTCCGCACGCCGGCCGCGGGCGACCCGCCCGCTCCGGCCCCGCAGCCCGGATCGGCGGTACGGAGGCGGAGCAGTCCGGAGGGCCATACTGTCGTCGATGACTGCGGACGTGCGTACCGAAGACGGTTGTCGCCTGTGGGCCGACCAGGTCGGCGCGGGCGCGCCGCTGGTGCTCTGTCACGGCGGCCCGGGCATCTGGGACTACCTCGGCCCGGTCGCCCGGCTGCTCGACGGGCAAGCCCGTGTCATCCGGTGGGACCAGCGTGGCTGCGGACGCTCACAGCGGCGCGGTCCGTACTCGGTCGGCCGCTTCGTCGCCGACCTCGACGCGGTACGCGAACACCTCGCCGGACAGCGAACGGCAGTGCTGGGCCACTCGTGGGGCGCGCACCTGGCGCTGCGGTACGCGATCGAGCACCCGGAACGGGTCAGTCACCTGATCTACGTCTCCGGCACCGGCATCGACCCCGAACGCGGCTGGCATCCGCACTACGAGCGGAATCTCAGGCGGCGGCTCGGGTCTCATCTGAGCCGGTGGGAGGCGCTGGGTGCGCGCACCCTCACTCCTGCCGAGGAACGCGAACGGGCGGTCCTGCAGTGGTCGGCCGACTTCGCCGACCCTGACGCCGCCATGACGCACGCCGAGGGCATGGCCACGCCGTGGCTGGGCATCAACCACGACTGCAACCGGGCCATCAACGCCGAGGTGAAGCAGGAGCTCAGGGAATCCGACATTGCCGCGCGGTGCCGAGCACTAGACCTGCCCGTGCTGATCATCGACGGCCCCGAGGACATCCGTCCCCGCTCGGGCGTCGACTCGCTGGAGAAGGCGCTGCCGAACTGTGAGCGGGTCAGCCTTGCCGGGTCCGGTCACCTGCCGTGGGTCGAGAACCCGCAGCACTTCCGTCGGGCCGTGGCCGCATTCCTCACCTCCCTGCCGTGAGGCAAAGAAGAAGTTGCAGAACGGTGTCGGCGGGTCAGGCAGACCTCTTTGGGTGTCTCCACCATGGACGGTAGTGATGCTGACGGGTATCTGACTTCAGGCTCAGCCCCGTGCATGAAGATCTGGCTCTTCCGGTGACACGCGGCTCGCGTAGCCCGGGACTCGCCCAGCATGCTGTTGACGCCGTGGAGATCTTGGTACGGAAGGGCCCTCATAGGGGCCGTTTCGTACCAAGATCTCTTCGTGTCTCGCCTGGTGAGACGTGAGTCTCGAAGCTGCTCGGCCGAGGCCGCCGTCGGGGCCACCGAGAAATCGACGCAGCAACATTTATGGATGTTCGGATGGTGTCGGCGCGTCGATCGTCCTGGTCGGATGGCGGAACGGACATCGCCGTTCGACGATGACAGGAGGGACCGTGCGCACACCATCTCGTGCGTTGACGGGGACCACCGCGCTGCTGCTGGCAGCCGGTCTGGTCCTGACCGCCGCTGGCGGCGGCCAGGCGGCACCCCGGGAACAGACCCGTACCCAGGCGCCACCCGACCACCTGCCGGGCGACCGGCACGACACCAAGGCCACTGACAACCGCAAGGGCCGTGTCGCCGCCAGCGACCGGCAGCGGGACCGGGCCGCCGCGCTCGGCGCGCGTGTGCGCTGGACCGACTTCGGTACGCCGGCCACGCTCACCTCGACCGGCAAGCCGCTCGCGACCGGTCTGCCCGCCGACCCGGCGGCCGCCGCGCGGGCGTACGTGGCCGCCAACCGGGACGTGCTGGGGCTGACCGCCGACGGCGCCGCCGCGCTGGAGCTGCTGACGGTGGCGCCGATGGGGCAGGGCGCGACGGTGCTGTTCCGGCAGCGCTTCGGCGATCTGCCGGCCGCCGTCGACGGCATGCTGTCGGTCGGCGTACGCGACGGAGCGGTGTGGCACGTCAGCTCCTCGCTGGCCCGGGACGCCGGTACGCCGGCCCCCGCGACGATCAGCGCCGAGCAGGCCCGCCAGGCCGCCATCGCCGACGCCGGCCGTTCCGACGCGCAGGTCACGCGTACCTCCTTGGTCGCGGTCCCCACCGCGGACCGTGGGCCGCGCGCGGCGTGGGAGGTGATCCTCGGCGCGGACACCACCGGCGCGGACCCGGCCGCGTACTCCACCTACGTGGACGCCCGCGACGGCGCCGTGCTGGTCCGCGAGGACCTGATCGACCACGACGCCGACCACCCCTCGTGGGAGGTCTTCCCGAACTCGCCGCGGGTCGACAGGTCCTCGGTCGACACCCGCAAGCGGTGGTGCGCCGTGCCGGCGCGCGGCTGCGCCGAGGTGGTGGGTGTGCCCGGGCACCCGGCGTGGGACGTGGACCCGGCCACCGGCCAGTCCACCACCACGACCAAGGGCAACAACGCGATCGCGGTGCAGAACTGGAACAGCAACGACCCGTTCAGCGTCGGCACCGAGACCGCGACGCCCCGTCCGGACCGCAGGTACGACTACCCGTGGACGAACCAGTGGCAGGAGCAGCGCTGCAACCCGGAGGTGTTCACCTCGCCGCAGGCGAACGACATCGACGCGGCGCGGGCGAACCTGTTCGCCATGCACAACCGGATGCACGACTGGAGCTACCACCTCGGGTTCACCGAGGAGACCTGGAACATGCAGCAGGACAACCTCGGCCGTGGCGGTCTCGGTGACGACCCCGAGCAGGGCAACGCGCAGGCCGGCGGCATCAGCGGTGGTCCGCCCGCGTTCGCGGCGCGTAACAACGCCAACCAGATCACCCCGCCGGACGGCGTCGCGCCGACCACCAACATGTACCTGTGGCAGCCGATGGCGGGCTCGTTCTACGCGCCCTGCGTCGACGGCGACTTCGACATGTCGGTGATCGCCCACGAGTACGGCCACGCTGTCACCAACCGCATGATCGCCGGCCCGAGCGCCGGGGTCAGCTCGCCGCAGGGCATGAGCGAGAGCTGGTCGGACCAGCTCGCCATGGAGTACCTGTTCTCGCACGGGTACGCCGCACCCGGCCGGCGCGGCTTCACCATCGGCGAGTACACCACCGGAGACCCGAACGCGGGCATCCGCAACTACAACATGAGCGACAGCCCGCTCAACTACAGCTCGGTCGACTACGACTTCGTCGGCCTCCAGGTGCACGCCTCCGGTGAGGTGTGGAGCGCCACCAACGCCGACATCCGCGCGGCCATGATGCGCCGCTGGGGCAGCGGCACCCCGGCCGTGCAGAAGGCGTGTGCCACCGGCGCCCGCGACGTGACCGCCTGCCCGGGTAACCGGCGCTGGATCCAGTTGGTCTTCGACTCGTTCCTGCTGATGTCGGTCAGCCAGGTCAGCATGGTCGACGCCCGGGACGCGATGCTCGCCGCCGACCGGATCCGCTTCGGCGGGGCCAACCAGGATCTGCTCTGGAACGCGTTCGCCGGGCGCGGCCTCGGCGAGACCGCGGCCAGCGTCGGCCACACCGACGCCGACCCCACGCCGGGCTTCACCTCGCCGTACGCGCGGGAGGGCTCGCTGCGCCTTCTGCCGGTCGGCGAGCGCGGGCCGGTGGCCGGCGCTCAGCTGTTCGTCGGGCGTTACCAGGCGCGGGCGGTGCCGGTCGCGGACACCGACGCGGCCACGCCGCTCACCGACCGGGTGGACCTGGTGCCCGGCACGTACGAGTTCGTGGTGCGGGCGCCCGGCTACGGTCACACCCGGATCGGCCCGGTGAAGGTCAAGGCGGGTCAGAACCGGACGCTGACGGTGACGTTGCGACCCAACCTGGCCTCGGCCACCGCGGGCGCGGGGGTCACCGGTGACGGGATCAACCTGCCGCAGATCGCCGACGACGACGAGGCCACGAACTGGGCCTCGCTGGGCGCGCCCGTCGCCGGCCGGCAGGTCACAGTCGACCTTGCCGGCGGCGTCCAGCAGGTACGCCGGGTGCAGGTCAGCGCCATGCTGCGCCCGCCGGTCACCGGTGACGCGGACGCCGGCACGCAGAGCCGGTACTCCGCGGTGCGGCAGTTCCGGGTCCTGGCGTGCACCGCGGCCGGGCCGGTGACCTGCGCCGACGCGGCGGACTTCCGACCGGTCTACACCAGCCGGCCGGACGCGTTCCCGGCTGTGGCGCCGCGTCCCCGGGCACCCGAGCTGATCATGCGGTCGTTCGACATCCCGCGTACCAAGGCCACGCACCTGCGCGTCGAGGTGCTGACCAACCAGTGCACCGGCGCGCCGGACTACGCCGGTGAGCAGGACGACGACCCGCGGGCGGCGACCGACTGCGCCACCGCCAGCCCGCAGGCGCAGAACGTGCGGATCGCCGAGTTCCAGGCGTTCACGCACTGATCCACCCGGCGGGTGCGGACGGACGGCTCAGGCCGCCCGTCCGCACCCGCCATCGCGTGTTCACGCCGGGTTCGGGGCGCCGTCGCCGGATCGGGACTGTACGGCGGGCAGGATCCTCGACAGACTGAGCGGCGACCGGCCAATGAAGCTGGTCGATGTAATGTCGGCTCGCTCAAGGAGGATCCCTTGACCCCGTTCCGCGCCGCCGTCACCCGCGTACGCCGCGCTCTCGCCGCGTCCGCCCTGGTCACCGCCGTGGCCGCCGCCGCGCTCGTCGCACCGTCCACAGTCTCCACCCGGCTCGCCGAGCCCGCCGCGGCCGCCGTGTACGGCTCCTGCACGCAGTCCCGCTGCGCCGACGCGCGCACCGCCCGTTCCGGCTGGTCCGCCAAGAGTTTCCCGACGAGCCGCGGCTGGTACTCGTGGAGCGGCGGCCAGTGCAACTTCGCCGGCGGCCGGTTCTACAACTACGAGGGCCAGTTGCCCGCCGGCGCCACCTACTACGAGTACGACGTCTACCCGCGCGCCTGCAACGCCTCCCGGGACGCGTACCGGATCGTGGTCAACAAGAGCACCGGGGCGACCTGGTTCTCGCCCGACCACTACGCCAACTTCTACCGGCTCTGAGCAGCCTCGACGCCGGCCGGGCATTCCCCGCCCGGCCGGCGCCGTCGGGAAAGGACGGATCCATGGGCGCGGCGTCCCCGCAGGCACCGGCCTGGCTCGTGTACGACGGCGCGCCGCCCGAGCCGGACGGCGGCGCGACAGTACCGGGATCGGACGGTGGCCCACAGCCGGGCGGCGGGGCGCTGCCGGGTGGCGTGTTGATCCACGGCACGCAGGCGCGCACCCGGGCCGGGCTGCACGAGGCGCTGGCCGGGGTGTTGGCGCTGCCCGGCTGGTACGGCCGCAACTGGGACGCCCTCGCCGACGCGCTCGCCGACCGCCTCGACGCCGGTCCGCTGACAGTGGTCGTGACCGACGCGGCGGACCTGCTCGCCGACGAGCCGCCGGCCCAGCTCGGCACGCTGCTGGACGTGCTCGGCGCGGTCGCCGCCGGTGGCCACGAGACGCTGCGGGTGGTGCTGCGCGACCACCCGGACCGGCTGGCCGCCCTGCGTGACCGCGTCGCCGCAGTGCTCAGCGGACGGGTCGACGGTCGGGTTGGCGGCCCACCCTCCGCCGGCTGACCCTGCCACCACGCCGACGTCAGGCGTGCTGTCGAGCAGGCCGGCACAGGCGAGTCCGCCGCCTCCTTGGCCCGGCACCCCCCGGGACTCGGCGACTGATCAAGGAGTTCACGTCCGGATCAGGCTGCCGCAGCGACACAAACTCCTTGATCACGGCCGGGAGAGGGCCGGCTAGGGGGCCGGGAATGGGGCGATCATGAAGTTGGCGGCATTGGGGAGCGCTCTCCGGGCCGTCAACTTCATGATTGACGGGGCGGGGCGGGGGAGCCGGGGGCGTCAGGTGGGGTGGTCGAGGATGGCGCTGAAGCGCTCCTCGGCCAGGTCCAGCTGGGCGAGGATGTGTTGCTTGACCGGTGGGGACAGCGGTGTGTCCGGGCGGGCGACCAGGTCGCGGAAGACCGGCACCAGCGGGCGGTACTTGGTGGCGGCGCGGGCCACCTTCGGCCCGACCGTGTGGATCACGCCAACGCCGTTGTCGGTGAAGTCGGACACCTTGATCACCCGCGCCCAGGGTTCCCGCTCCAGGCTCGCCGCCACATGTTCCCGGTACTGCTCGTCGCGGTCCCGGCCCGGGTCGTACGCCGGATTGGTGACCGCCGCGACCAGCCGGGCGACCCGCGCCCCGAACCGGTCCGACAGCGCGGCGAGCGCCGCCGGGGTCGCGTCGGCCCCCGAGCCGGGATCGAGCCCGGCCAGCTCGGCGGGATGGTCCTCGACCGCGTCGTGCAGCAGCCCGGCGACGATCACGTCCACGTCCCGCACCTGGTAGTGGTGCATCAGCCGGATCGCCACCCGCAGCAGGTGGTTGAGGTAGGGCTCGCGTACCCGCCGGTCGTCGCGGTGCAGGTCGGCGGCCAGGTCGAGGGCCTCGGTCAGCCGGTCGCGGGCGGCCTCGTCGAACGCCTCGATCTCCAGCCGGAACCGGGCCAGCAGGCCGGGCTCACCGTGGATCTCGGTGATCGCGTGCATCGGCATGGTGGCGAGGTAGGCGGGGAACTCCATGCGTCCCTTATAGCTGATCTTCGCTAGATCCGGCGCCCGCCGGGCCGCTCACGTCGCCGGTGAGGCGCTTGACCAGGCGTACGCAGGTGCCCTCCGGCGTGCCGACGATGGTGGCCTCGTCCATCACCCGCGCCATGATCAGCCGTCCCCGGCCGCGGTCGCCGGTGTCGTCGCCGTCGGCCGCGCGCCAGCCGCCACGGTCGCGTACCTCGATCTCCAGCCGGTCGCCGCGCAGCTCGGCCCGCAGCGTGGTGATGCCCTCCCGGGCGAAGCGGTAGCCGTGCTCGATGGCGTTGGCGCAGGCCTCGCCGGTGGCGATGAGGACGGTGTCGATGTCCCACTCGCTCACGCCCTGGGCGTGCAGCCAGCCGCGCAGCCGCTCCCGGGTGGCGGCGAGCCGGGCCGGGTCGGCCGGTAGGTCGATGGTGAGGACCGGGCCGCCGTCGCCGGATGTCCCACCCGTCACGTCCGGCCCTCCGTCCCGTGCCCGTCCCCGGACCTGGGCGCCCACTCGCGCTGTCACCGCCTGATTCACACCCTGTTGTCCCCGGTGGCCGCCGATTCATTCCCCCGGCGGCGATGTCCGTCGAGGTGATCATTGCGCATCGGGGGCGGCGTGTCAGCCGGTGGGCCGGTGACGGCGCCGGGCCGGCATCCCAGGAGGACGCCGGCCCGGTCGCCGGGGCGGGCTCCGGCGGAGGTCAGAGCGGCAGCCGCCCGGCGCCGGCGAAGGCGTCGACGGCGAGCGGGACCAGTGGGGTCGGCAGCGGCCGGGCGGCGCGCAGCGTGGGCGTCCATCCGGCGTCACCGCCGAGGTCGGGGTCGTGGGCGGCGTTGTACGCGGCGCGCAGGTCCACCGGCCGGGGCAGGCGGTCACCCTGCCGGACCCAGCTGCCGCGCTCGGTGAGCGCGGTGCCGCCCCAGTCGTACAGCAGGTCTGCCGCGGTGGTGTCGCCGGTGAGCGTGAAGAAGTTGTTCTCCGCGTACAGGGCGGACTGCACGCCGACGCCGAGGGCGTACGCGAAGCCGGGACCGCCGAGCCGGTAGTGGTTCTCGTGCACGTCGACCTGACCGAACCGCACCCGGGGCAGCCGTTGCAGCGTGCCGTCGAACAGGTTGTGCCGCACCGTCACGTTGAGTCGGCCCACGTCCGGGCCGACGGTGTTCGACGAGCCGATGAGCATCACCTTGTCCCGGCCGGCGAACCGGTTCCAGGAGGCGGTGACCAGGCTGGCGGTGTGCGTGACGTCCAGCGAGCCGTCGTGCACCTGCCAGGGCCGCCCGAAGTAGACGGGCTGGGCACTGTCCGGGTTGTCGCCGTCGGTGAACGTGTTGTGGTCGATCCAGACGTGCTCGCTGCGCCGGACGGAGATCTGGTCGTACTGGGAGTTCCAGTTGCCGGTGTCGCCGTCGGTCGGGGACCAGGCCGGGAAGCAGTCCCGGGCGTCGGCGAACTCGATATTGCGCACGATCACGTTGTCCACCCGGTCGATCATCAGCGTCAGACCGGTGAGCCGCGCGCCGCGCAGCCCGATGATTGTGGTGTTCGAGCCGACGTTGATCTGGGTCTGCCGGGTCTGGTTGGCCACCGACCGCACCCGCGCGGCCTCCAGCGGCCCGCTCGGGTTCACCCGGCCCCAGGTCGCCGGGTCGTACGCGGCCAGGTAGGAGGGCAGCGAGTACTCCGGGTCGGCCAGGTCGGCGCAGTCCAGCGGGGTGCCGTCCGGGCCCTCGAAACCGTCGACGGTCCCGTCCACGTACACGATCTTGGGGGTGGCGTCGGCGGCGTTCGTGGCGTTGTCGCCGCCGAGCGCGGCGACCAGCTCGGCCCGGGTACGCACGACGCGTACCCGGTCCGGCGCGGCGGCCGACCCGCCGGTGGTGCCGGTGCCCGCGGCGGCCCAGCCGTCGTTCGCGGCGAGGGTCTGGCGGCCGAGCAGTTCGGCGGCCCGGGACGGCACGCCGGGTGCGGCCGGCGCGGGCGCGGCGGTGGTGAGGACGAGCGCGGCGGTCAGCGCCGCGACGACTGCGGTTCGGGTACGCATGACTCGTTCCGTTCTCCTGGAGGGACATTCACTGCACTGGCAGGTCCACCACGTACGGCGTGGCCGCCCACGGCACGCCCGCCTCGGACGGCAGCGCGCCGGACTCCGCGGCGGCCCGCAGCACCGCGCCGACGCCCCGCACCATCCGCACCCGCTGCGGGCCGTCGCCCGCCACGCGCACCAGGTCCCCGTCGAGCAGTGTCGGAACGGGTGCGTGCCGCAGCGCGTCCAGCACCGCGGTGAACGGCTCGGTACGCGCCAGCGGCGCGATCAGCGGCGTGCCGTCCGCGCGGTGGTCGAGCAGGTTCGCCAGCAGCCCTCGGCGGCCGGGCACCGGGCGGAGCGCGTCGTCGCCGGGTAGCCGCAGCCGGTCGGTCGGGTACTCCAGCACCGCCCGCCCTTGCTCGCCGGTGACGAGCACCTCCCCGGCGACGTGCTTCTCGGCGGCGAGGGTGAGCGCGGCCAGCACCGGCGGCCCGGCGTGCGGGGTCAGGCGCAGCACGGCGGTGTCGTCCACCTCGATCGGGCGGACCCGGTAGCGCTCGACAGCGATCCGGGCCGGGCGTACCGGCGTGCCGGTCACCGATTCGGCGATCGCCAGGCACTGCATCAGCGCGTGCGCGAGCGGGTTGGCGACCGCGCCGTCCAGCGCCGGGCGGCCGTCGACCGACCGCCGTCCGGCCCAGGGGGAGCGGGCGTAGTAGGCGTCCGGTCGTTGCCAGGCGGCGAGTGTGGCGATGCCGGTGACCGGGTCGAGCCGCCCGAGCGCGCCGGTCAGTTCGGTGAGCGCCGCCGAGCCGAGCGCCTGGAAGTTGACCTGCACGGCCCGGCCGGCGGCGTCCGCGGCGGCGGTGAGCGTCCGGTGTTCGGCGAGGTCGAGCACCGGCGGTTTCTCCAGCAGCAGGTCCGCTCCGGCGGCGAGTACGTCGAGCGTGATCGGCAGGTGGGTGTGCGGCGGCGTGCAGAGCACCACCACGTCCGGCCGGGACTCGGCGAGCATGGTCCGGTGGTCGGTGAACACGGCGGCCTCCGGCGGGACCGGCGCCTCCGGTTCGTCCGCCAGCGGGCGCACGTCGACCAGGGCGACCAGGCGCAGCCGTCCGGCCGCGTGCAGCTCCGCGATGATCCGGCGATGCCAGCGACCGTGCCCGTTGGCCCCGATCAGCGCCACCCGCGGCGGCCCGCCGCTCACCGGCCACCCCCCGGCTGGTCGCGGCCCGCCGCCGGTCACCGGGCGTCCGCCAGCGTGGCCCGTACGCCGTGCCGCTCCAGCGCGGTGAGCCAGCCGGTCACGTCGGCGCGGACCTCTTCGTCGGCGGCCAGGTCGGCCGGGAACACCTCCCGGACCGCGAAGACCGCGTCCACCACCCCGGCCGGGGTGTGCGCTCCGGCGGCGAGCGCGGCGCGTAGCCGGTCCGCGAGCGGGTCGTCCAGCGGCAGCGGCCGGCCGTCGTCGGCGTACCCGAGCAGGAACCGCAGCCACGCGGCCACCACGAGCGCGCTCCACCGCGCCGACCGGCCGGCCGCGCGCAGGTCGGCGACGGTGTGCAGCACCCGCTGCGGCAGCTTCTGCGAGCCGTCCATGGCGACCTGTGTCGTCCGGTACCGGATCGCGGGGTTGCCGAAGCGGGCGAGCACCTGTTCGCCGTAGGCGGTCACGTCCACGCCGGGCGGCGGCGTGAAGCTGGGCGCGATCTCCTCGGCGATCAGCCGCCGCAGCACCGCGTCCAGGTGCGGCAGGGCCAGCGCCTCGGCCACCGTCTCCGCGCCGGCGAGCGCCCCCAGGTACGCGGTGGCGGAGTGCACGCCGTTGAGCGCCCGCAGTTTCAGCCGCTCCCACGGGCCGGCGTCGTCGGTGAGCACCGCGCCGGAGCGTTCCCAGGCGGGCCGGCCGCCGGGGAAGTCGTCCTCGATCACCCACTGCGACCACGGTTCGGCGGCGACCGCCGCCAGGTCGGTCACGCCCAGCGCCCGCCGGGCGGTGTCCCGGGTCTCGTCGGTGCTGGCCGGCACGATCCGGTCGACCATGGTGCCGGGGCAGGCCACAGCCGCCAGCACCCGTTCGGCTGTGGCGTCGGGGACCCGGGCCAGCGTGAGGCACTGCTCCACCAGGCCGCGCAGCCGGCGCCCGTTGGCGGGCAGGTTGTCGCAGCTGACCAGCGCGATCGGCCCGGCGTCGGCGGCGGCGCGGGCGAGCAGCCCGCGCAAGAGAAGGCCCGGCACGGTACGCGGCGGACGGTCGGTGGTGAGGTCGGCGGTCAGGTCCGCGTCCACTGTCAGCGCGGCGGTCACCGGGTCCATCCGGTACGCCTTCTCGGTCACCGTCAGCGTGACCACCCGGATCGCCGGGTCGGCGAGCAGGCCGACCACCGCGCCCGGGTCACCCGCGGCGTGCCGTACCCCCGTCAGCGCGCCGACCACCCGGGTGGCCGCGCCCTCGGCGGCGAGCGTGGTGACGCTGAACAGGCAGTCCTGCGCGGCCAGGGCGTCGACCACGTCGGTGCTGCGCGGCGCGACGCCGATGATGCCCCAGTCGCCGCCGGCCGCCCCGACCGCCGCCTCGGTGTGCACGGCCTGGTGGGCGCGGTGGAACGCGCCGACGCCGAGGTGGACGATGCCGGCCGGCACGGTGCCGGGACGCAGCAGCGGCCGGGACTCCGGCGGCAGGTGGCGCAGCGTGGCCAGGCCGAGCCGGTCGGGGGTCAGCGCCATGCCGGGCCGTCCGGGAAGCGGAACTGCGCGATCGACTCCGGGCGCATGGTGGCGCTGTAGCCGGGCGCGGTGGGCAGCAGGTAGCGGCCGTCCCGGGTGCGGACCGGGTCGGTGAAGTGTTCGTGCAGGTGGTCGACGTACTCGACCATGCGGCCGTCCAGGCTGGTGCCGACGCGCAGGTGGTCGAAGATCGCGAGGTGCTGCACGTACTCGCACAGGCCCACGCCACCGGCGTGCGGGCACACCGGCACGCCGAACTTGGCGGCCAGCAGCAGCTCGGCGAGCACCTCGTCCACGCCGCCGACGCGGCACGCGTCGACCTGCATCACGCCGATCGCCTCGGCCTGGAGCAACTGCTTGAAGATGACCCGGTTGGCCGCCACCTCGCCGGTGGCGACCCGGCAGCGGCCGCCGGTCAGCTCGTCCACCGCGCGGGCGATCCGGGCGTGCCCGAGCACGTCGTCGGCGTGCGTGGGCTCCTCGATCCAGTACGGGTCGACCTCGGCCAGGACGCCCATCGCGGCGATCGCCTCGTCCACGTCCCACACCTGGTTGGCGTCCATCATCAGCAGCGCGTCCGGGCCGATCTCGGCCCGGATGATCCGCGCCCGCCGCAGGTCGTCCTCGATCCGCCCGCCGACCTTCATCTTCATCGCGCGCCACCCCTGCGCGTACGCGTCGCGGGTCAGCGCGCGCACCCGCTCGTCGGGGTAGCCGAGCCAGCCGACCGATGTGGTGTACGAGGGGAACCCGTCGCGCTCCAGCCCGGCCAGCCGGTCGGCCAGACCGTCGCGTCCCTTGTCCAGGACGGCCGCCGCGTCGTCCGGGGTCAGCGCGTCGGTGATGTGGTGAAAGTCCACTGTCGCCACCAGCTCGTCGGTGGGCGCCTCGGCGAGGAACCGCCACATCGGCTTGCCGGCGAGTTTGGCGCGCAGGTCCCAGACCGCGTTGACCAGCGCGCCGGTGGCCATGTGGATCACCCCCTTCTCCGGCCCGAGCCAGCGCAGTTGCACGTCGGCGGTGAGCGAACGCCAGAACGCGACAGGTTCGGCGGCGATCTCGGCGACGGTGCGTCCGCGTACGTGGTGGGCGAGCGCGCGGACCGCCGCGCAGGTGATCTCGTTGCCCCGCCCGTTGGTGAACGTGAACCCGGCGCCGGTCGGCCCGCCGTCGGTGGTCAGCTCCACGTACGTGGCCGAGTAGTCGCCCCTGTTGATCGCGTCCGAGCCGTCGCCGCTGGCGGCGGTGGGGAAGCGCACGTCGTGCACCTCGACGTCGACGATCGTGGTCATGAAGGCTCACCTCCGAACTTGAAGACCTGCTTCGGCAGCCGGTACGCCAGGTCGACGATCGTCTCGGCGGCCTCGTCCCCGGTCAGCCGGTGCTCGGCGACGAGGCGGGCGAGGAAACCGGCGTCGACCCGGCGGGCCACGTCGTGGCGTACCGGGATGGAGCAGAACGCGCGGGTGTCGTCGACGAACCCGGCGGTGTTGTAGAAGCCGGCCGTCTCGGTGACCGCCTCCCGGAACCGGCGCAGCACCTCGGGGGAGTCCAGGAACCACCAGGGCGCGCCGAGGCGCAGCGCCGCGTACCCGCCGGCGAGGGGCGCGAGTTCCCGGGTGAACGTGTCCTCGTCGAGCGTGTAGAGCACCACCGTGAGCCGGGGGTCGTTGCCGTGCGCGTCCAGCAGCGGGGCGAGGCCGTGCACGTACTCGGTGGCCTGCGGCACGTCCCCGCCGACGTCGCGGCCGTGCCGGGCGTGCAGCCAGCGGTTGTGGTTGCGGACCGCGCCCGGGTGCAGCTGCATCACCAGGCCGTCGTCGAGCGACATCCGGGCGAACTCCAGCAGCATGTGGGCCCGGAACGCCTCCGCGTCGGCGGCGTCGGCCAGGCCGCGGCGGCCCCTGTCGTAGAGCGCGGCGGCCTGCACCGGGCTGAGATCGAGGGTGCGGGCGGTCGGGTGCCCGTGATCGGTGGAGGTGGCCCCGGCAGCGGCGAACGCCTCCCGCCGGGCCCGCAAGGCGGCCAGGTAACCGGCGTACGTGCCGGTGTCCTCGCCGGAGACCTCGGCGAGCCGGTCCACGTTCGCCGACCAGTTGCCGAACTCCATGTCCACCACGTCGTCGGGGCGGAACGTGGTGACCACCCGGCCGCCCGGCCCGCCCCAGCCGTCGGCGGCGAGCTTGGCGTGCCGGCCCAGGTCGTCCAGCGGCGACTCGGTGGTGGCGAGCACCTCGATGCCGAAGCGTTCGAACAGCGCCCGGGGCCGGAACCCCGGTTCGGCCAGGCGCGCGGCGAGCGCGTCGTAGACGGCGTCGGCGGTGGCCGGGCTCAGCGGCGTGTCGACGCCGAACACGTTGCGGAACGTCTGCTCCAGCCACAGCCTCGACGGGGTGCCGCGGAACAGGTGCCAGTGTGCGGCGAAGCGCCGCCAGATGGTTCGCCCGTCGGTCTCCACCGGGCTGCCGTCGACGCTGGGCACGCCCAGGTCGGCCGGGGGCAGGCCCTGGCTGAGCAGCATCCGCGTCAGGTAGTGGTCGGGTACGACGAGCAACCGGGCCGGGTCGGGGAACGGCTGGTCCTCGGCCAGCAGCCCGGGGTCGACGTGCCCGTGCGGCGAGATGATCGGCTGCTCGGCGGCGAGTGCGTACAGCTCGCGCGCCAGGGCGCGCAGGCCGGGCTCGGCGGGCAGCAGCAGATCGCTGGGGGACATGATCGGCACGGGGGAGGGCTCCTCGGTCAGGGCAGGGTGAGCAGGTCGGCGACCCGGACGGGCGCGCCGGTCTCCAGCGAGCGGTTGGCGGCCAGGCCGGTGAGCAGGGCGAGCGCGCCGTCCCGGGCGGTGGCGGCCCGGCCGAGCGGGTCGGGTTCGCCGCCGAGCAGCACCCGGGTCATCCGGGCGTCCGCGCCGCCGTGCCCGCGCCGGGTCCAGCCGTCGACCGGGATCTGGACCGGCGGCGCCCAGAACGGGCGCAACGTGAGCCGGGCCGCGCCCTGCTCGACGGCGGCCTCGTCGCCGTGCAGCGCCGCGCCCTTGAGCGCGCCGGCGACGGCCGGGCTGACGTGGTCGCTCTCGGTCACCTCCAGTTCGAGGCGGCCCCGGCTGCCGTTGACCATCACCCGGTAGCCCTCCCAGGGGGCGTACGCGGTTAGGTGGTAGGTCATGGTCGCGCCGGTGTCGTAGCGGGCCAGCAGGGCGAGGTCGTCCTCGATGGTCACGCCGGGGGCGAAGACGTTGCGGTCGCGGTGGTAGCCGTCCTCGGCCTCGGCGTCGAGGTACAGCTCGCGCAGTCGCGGGTGGTCGGCCAGGCGCAGCGCGAACGGGTCGCCGTCGGCGGCGGGGGAGCCGTGCGCCCGGTCGTAGTCGCGGGCGTAGCCGTGCCGGCGGCCGTCCGCGCCGTAGAAGAACAACCGGCCGTACGCGTGCACCTCGACCGGGCGGGCGTCGAGCCACCAGTTGACCAGGTCGAAGTGGTGGCCGGACTTGTGCACCAGCAGGCCGCCGGAGACGGACTTGTCGCGGTGCCAGCGGCGGAAGTAGTCGGCGCCGTGGCGCACGTCGAGCAGCCACTCGAAGTGCACCGACCCGATCTCATCCACCGCGCCGTCGGCGAGCAGCCGCCGGACCTGCTCGTGCAGCGGGTTGTAGCGGTAGTTGAACGCGACTGTCACGCGCCGGCCGGTCGCGGCGACCGCGTCGAGGATGCGGCGGCAGCGATCGGCGTCGACTGTCATCGGTTTCTCCACGACCACGTCGCAGCCGGCTCGCAGCGCCGCCGTCACGTACTCGTCGTGGGTGGCGTCCACGCTGGTCACCAGCACCACGTCGACGCGCTCCTTGGCGAGCATGGCGGTGAAGTCACCGGCTGCGTACGTCGGCACCGGCGGCCGGCCCAGCTCGGCCAGCCAGCGGTTGTGCGCCTCCATCCTCCTCTGGTTGACGTCGGCGAATGCGACCAGCTCGGCGGTGTCGGCGTGGTCGAGCGCGAGCGCGCGGACGAACATCTCGGCGCGTGCCCCGGCACCCACCAGGGCGTGGCGGACCCGTTCCCGGGCCGGTGGTGACATGACGTCGGCCTCCCCGCCAGTCGGTTGCAAAGGTTTGCAGCCGAAGAAACCATGATGATGGATGTGTCGTCAACGGTTGCCGCCCAAGCCGCCCTATCCATCCATATTGATGCGCTTTCGCGCGCCCGCTGGGTGCGACCCGGAAATCGAGCCGCAACAATGGACCATTGACACGGGCGCAACCGTTTGCATTAATGGGCGGCACCCGTGACCCCCACCACATCGGACGAGGAGCCCGCCGTGCCAGCCACCATCCGGGACGTCGCCCGCGCCTCCGGTGTGCACATCTCCACCGTGTCCCGTACGTTCTCGGCCCCGCACCTGGTCAACCCGGAGACCCGGGTCCGGGTGCTGGCCTGCGCGGAGGACCTCGGTTACCGGCCCAACCGGGCCGCCCGGGCCCTCATCACCGGCCGTACGCACAACATCGGCCTGATCGTGGCCGACATCGCCAACCCGTTCTTCCCGCCGCTGATCAAGGCGGCGGAGGGGCAGGCCCGGCACCGCGACTACCACGTGTTCGTGGCCGACACCAACGAGGATCCGGTCGCCGAGGAGGACCTGGTCCACGCCATGGCCAAGCAGGTCGACGGCGTGCTGCTGTGCAGCCCTCGGATGAGCAACAGCCTGATCGAGCAGGTCAGCCGCGAGGTCCCGGTGGTGGTGATAAACCGCCAGGTCGCCGGCCTGCCCTGCGTGATGATGGACGTCGGGCAGGGCGCCCGGGCCGCGATCGAGCATCTGCTCGGGCTCGGTCACCGCCGGATCGCGCTGCTCGGCGGCCCGCGCGGCTCCTGGACCGCCCGGGAGATGCGCCGCGCCGCGACCGCCGCCGCCCGGGGCGGGGGAGCGGAGCTGACAGTCCTCGGACCCAACCAGCCCACCGAGACCGGCGGCAGCGCCCTGGCCGAACAGGTACGCCGCAGCGGCGTCACCGCCGTGCTCGCCTACAACGACCTGATGGCGATCGGCCTGATCGAAGGGCTGGACGCGCTCGGGTCGCGGGTGCCGCACGACGTGAGCGTCGTCGGCGTCGACGACATCGCGCTGAGCCGGCTCACCCGCCCCAAGTTGACGACGGTGGCCACGCCGACCGCGGCCGCCGGCCGGACGGCCGTCGACATGCTGCTGCAACTGGACTCCGACGCGCCGCGCGGCGCCCGGGGCCGGGGCGCGGCGACCGGCGACCGTCGCACCACCGCACAGGTAATGCTCCAGACCGAACTGGTCGTCCGCGACTCGACCGGGCCCGTCCCCGCGCCCGGCCGGGACGGCACCGGAGCCTGAGCAGGTGGCCCGGGCCCGCACAGCACTGCGGACCCGGGCGGCCCGTGGACGGCCGCCGGTGACGTCGTCGCCTCCCACAGCCGAGGAGTGAGCGCAGATGCACCCCGCAACGTCCCCCACCGCCGGCGCACCCGCCGGGCGGGATCACCGTACCCCCCTGACCCGACGCCGACTCGTGCGCGGCCTGGCCGCCGTCGCGCTCGCCGTGCCGCTCGCCCTGGGCGCGGCCGGCTGCGGCGACGACTCCGCCGGCGGCGACGGCGGCCCGGTCAAACTGTCCGTCTTCTGGTGGGGCGGTGAGGCCCGGGCCAAGCTCACCGAGGACGCCCTGGCCCTCTACACCAAGAAGCACCCCGAGGTGACGTTCGAGAAGACCTGGCAGGCCAACCAGGGCTACTTCGACAAGCTCGCCACGCTGACCGCCGGCGGCAACCCGCCCGACCTGTTCCAGATCGACGACAACTACCTGGCCGAGTACGCCGGCCGCAGCACCACGCTCGACCTGGGCAGCTACCGCGACTCCGGCAAGCTCGACGTGTCGAAGTTCCCCAAGAGCCTGCTGGAGTACGGCGTGGTGGACGGCAAGCTCGCCGGGGTGGCCGCCGGGGAGAACACCCAGGGGCTCGTCTACAACAAGACGCTGCTGCAGAAGAACGGGCTGCCCGAGCCGACCACCGGGATGAGCTGGGAGGAACACATCGCCTGGGCCGAGCAGGTGGCGAAGAAGACGAAGGTGCCCGGCACCCAGGACCCGAGCGCCGACTACAAGGCGCTCTGGGTGTGGCTGCGCCAGCAGGGCAAGGACCTGTACAAGGGCAAGGAGCTCGGCTTCACCACCGAGGACGTGACGAAGTGGTTCGAGCTGTGGAAGGGCGCGCGGGACGCCGGCGCCACCCCGACGCCGGATGTCATCCACGAGGGCAACTCCAGCGACATCACCAAGCAGCTCGTGGTCACCGGCAAATCGGCCACCTCCTGGGTCTGGGTCAACCAGATGCCGGACCTGAAGAAGAACACCAAGGACGAGCTGGGCGTGGTCGCGTACCCGGGTGACCCGAGCGCCCAGTGGGCGCGGGCCTCGATGTACTGGTCGGTGTTCAAGGGCAGCAAGCACAAGGACGTCGCCGTCGACGTGATCAACTTCCTGAACAACGACCCGGAGGCGGTGGCGCTGCTCGGCACCGACCGCGGTCTGCCGTCCAACATGGATCTCCGAGCGAAGGTCAGCGAGACCGCCACCGACCCGGCCATGAAGCAGTCCATCCAGGTCGAGGCCGAGCTGGCGCAGAAGTTCGGCGCCTCGCCCCAGGTGCCGATCAAGGGACACAGCAAGGTCAAATCCGAGCTGACCAAGGCCGCCGAGAACGCCCAGTACGGCCGCGCCACCCCGGCCCAGGCAGCCGAGCAGTTCGTCACCGCCTGCAAAGCCGCGATCGCCTGACCCACGAAAGGACCGGTCCCGTGGCTCTCACCACGGCGCCCGGCCGGACCCCGCGCACCGGACCGGCCGGCCCCCGCCCCACGCGGCGCGGGGCCGGCCGGGCCCGGCTCGGCGAGGGTCTGGCGGGGTACGTCTTCCTCTCGCCCTGGCTCATCGGACTGATGGGCGTCACGGCGATCCCGATGCTGCTGTCGCTCTGGCTGAGCTTCACCGACTACGACATCCTCACGCCGCTGTCCGA
The DNA here is from genome assembly GCF_008868145.1 of Micromonospora sp. AMSO1212t. Taxonomy (NCBI): domain Bacteria; kingdom Bacillati; phylum Actinomycetota; class Actinomycetes; order Micromonosporales; family Micromonosporaceae; genus Micromonospora; species Micromonospora sp. AMSO1212t. The sequence goes on along the minus strand of NZ_WBKS01000045.1, from coordinate 18,592 downwards.
GGTGCGGTGGGTGGGGCTGGCCAACTACGAGCGGATGTTCACCGCCGACCCGTCGTACTGGCACGCGGTCCGGGTCACGCTGACGTTCGCGCTGATCGCCGTACCGCTGAAGCTGGCCGCCGCGCTCGGAGTGGCGCTGCTGCTCAACCGGGCCTGGCGCGGTGTCGGGCTGTTCCGCAGCCTTTTCTATCTGCCGTCGCTGCTCGGCGGCAGCGTCGCGCTGGCGATCGTCTGGGTCAACATGTTCAACCGGGACGGCGCGTTCAACTCGTTCCTCGCCCTGTTCGGCGTCGAGGGGCTGCCCTGGGTCAGCGACCCGGACTGGGCGCTGGAGACACTGATGGTGCTGGCGATCTGGCAGTTCGGCGCGCCCATGGTGATCTTCCTGGCCGGGCTCAAGCAGGTGCCCACCGAGCTGTACGAGGCCGCGGCGGTGGACGGCGCAGGGGCGTGGCGGCGCTTCCGCGCGGTCACCCTTCCCATGCTCTCCCCGGTGATCTTCTTCAACCTGGTGCTGGAGACCATCAACGGCTTCCAGGGCTTCACCGCGGCGTTCGTGCTCAGCAACGGCACCGGCGGCCCGGTCGACTCCACCCTCATGTACACGCTGAAGCTCTACATCTCCGGCTTCACCGACCTGGAGATGGGCTACGCGTCGGCGATGGCGTGGGTGTTCCTGGTGGCGATCGGCGTGGTCACCGCCGTCTTCTTCAGCACCGGCCGGTTCTGGGTGCACTACTCGGACGGAGACGACTCATGACGGCGCTTCCTGTCGCCCGCCGCCGGCCGGGCGGCGGCCGGAACGTCCTGCGGCTCGTCGTGCTCGTGGCGATCGTCGCGGTGGTGCTCTACCCGCTGTTCTGGATGCTCGGCACCTCGGTCAAGTCGCAGGCCGAGATCGCCAACAACGTCGGCCTGCTGCCGGAACGGTTCACCCCCGGCAACTACCTCGACGGCTGGACCAACTTCGACATCAGCTTCGGCCGGTTCTTCCTCAACAGCGCGCTGGTCAGCGGGCTCACCGTCGTCGGCAACGCGCTGTCCTGCCTGCTCGCCGCGTACGCCCTGGGCCGGCTGCGGTTCCGGCTGCGCAAGCTCTGGTTCGCCGTCATGATCGGCACGCTGCTGCTACCCGGGCACGTGCTGATCGTGCCGCAGTACATCCTGTTCCGCAGCCTCGGCCTGGTCGGCGGCGACTGGCCGTACCTGCCGCTGCTGGTGCCGCAGTTCCTGGCCACCGAGGCGTTCTTCGTCTTCCTGATGGTGCAGTTCATGCGCGGCATCCCGCGCGAGCTGGACGAGGCGGCCACCATCGACGGCGCGTCCCCGTACGGCGTGTTCCGGCACGTCATCCTGCCGCTGAGCCGTCCGGCGCTGGTCACCACGGCGATCTTCTCGTTCATCTGGACCTGGAACGACTTCTTCCGGCAGCTGGTGTTCCTGTCCAGCCTGGAGGACTACACCGTCCCGGTGGCGCTGACCCTGTTCATCGACTCGACCAGCCAGAGCGCCGTCGGCCCGATGTTCGCCATGTCGGTGCTGTCCCTGCTGCCGGTGTTCCTGTTCTTCCTGGCCTTCCAGCGGATGCTCGTCGAGGGCATCAACACCAGCGGGCTGAAGGGATGACCGCCGTGTCCGCCTCCACCGACGTCGTACCCGCCCACCCCGTGCCGGCCCGTGCCGACTGGCGGGACACGCTGCGCGAGGCGACCGACCTGGCGCTGCTCGGCTTCGCCGTGGCGCTCGCCGCGCTGCCGGTGCTCACGCTCGCCCCGGCGCTCGCCACCGCCAGTGCCGCACTGCACGACCGGTCGATCAGCGGTTCCTGGCCCGAGGCCCGGACCAGCCTGCGTCGGTTCGGCCGCGCGCTGCCCGCCGGGCTCGCGGTCAGCGCCGTCGTGCTGGCCGCCGCCGCGCTGCTCGCCGCCGACCTGGCCGCGCTCGCCACCGGCCGGGTGCCCGGCGGCGGGCCCGCGCTCGCGTTCACCGCCGTCGTGGTGGCGGTCCTGCTCGGGTACGCGGGCCTGGTCGCCGTCGCCGTCGGGCGCACCGGCGGCCGGGGGTGGCGGGTGGCGGCCCGGCGAGTCGCGCGTTCCTGCCCGGAGCGGCCCGGTGTGTGGGCCGCCGCCTCCGGCATCTGCGCGCTCGCCGTGCTGCTGGGCGTGCTGGTCACGCCGGTCGCGGTGCCGATCCTCGGCGGGTACGCCCTGGCGGCGCTGCACGCGCTCGATGCGCGCCGTCCGGTCCCCGCCCCGGACCCGTCGTGACCGCCGAACCCCGTTCCCCCGCTGCCGAGTCGAGCCCTGCCGGGACCGACACCGAACCCCGGCTGGTCGTGGGCGGTGTCGAGGTGGCCCGGTACCTGGTCCGGCCGGACCTCGACCCGCGCCACGGCCCTCGGCCGTACCTGCATCCGGTGCGGACCCGGGCCGGCACCCCGGTCACCGACGCGCTCCCGGCCGACCACGTCTGGCACCTCGGCGCGTCACTGGCCGTGCAGGACGTGGACGGCGTCAACCTGTGGGGCGGCCGTACGTACGTGCGCGGCACCGGCTACACCTGGCGCGACGACCACGGCGTGATCGCGCACACCGGCTGGCGGGAGCGGTCCGCCGACCGGCTCGACCACGACCTGGAGTGGCGGGACCGGCACGGCCGGGTGCTGCTGCGCGAGCACCGGCGGATCACCGCCTCCCCGGCCGGGGAGGACGCCTGGTGGCTGGACCTGTCGGCGACGCTCACCGCCGCCACCGGTGCGGACGTGCACCTGGGCAGCCCGGCCACGAACGGCCGCCCGGGCGGCGCCGGGTACGGCGGCTTCTTCTGGCGGGCGGCGGCCGACGGGGAACCGCTGGTGCGCACCGCCGAGGCGGAAGGCGAGGAGGCGGTGAACGGGTCGACCGCGCCCTGGCTCGCTCTGTCCGCCTCAGCACCCGGCGGCGGCGCGTACACGCTGGTGTTCGCCGGTCTCGGGCCGGGCGACAGGTGGTTCGTGCGCACCGCGATGTACCCGGGCGTCTGCGCCGCGTACGCGTTCGATCGCCCGGCCGTGGTCGCGGCCGGGCGGCCCCGGCACAACCGGCACCGGGTGCTCGTCGCCGACGGCCACCTCGACCCGGCCGACATCGCGGCCCGAGTCGAGGGGGCTGGCCCGTGAGCGCGCGGAGTGAGCCGGTGTTGCGAGCCCTGCGGTCGCGGACGAGGGTGATGCCGTGAGTCCGGAGGTGGTCTGCGTGGGCGAGACGATGGTGGTGCTCGCCCCTGACGACGGCGGGTCGCTGGAGCACGCCGCGCGGCTGACGGTCGGCGTGGGCGGCGCGGAGTCCAACGTGGCGGCCGGGCTGGCCCGGCTCGGACACCGCGCGGCGTGGGTCAGCCGGGTCGGCGACGACCCGTCCGGGCGGCGGGTGGTGGCCGAGGTCGCCGCCGCTGGCGTGGACGTCAGCCTGGTCACCGTGGATCCGGACGCGCCGACCGGGCTCTACCTGAAGGATCCGGGGCCGGACGGCACCCGCGTGCACTACCACCGCGCCGGGTCGGCCGCGAGCCGCCTCGGCGCCGCCGACCTCGCGCGTCCCGGGCTGGCCGGGGCACGCCTGCTGCACCTGTCCGGCATCACCGCCGCGCTCTCCGGCGCCTGCCGTGACCTGCTCGTATCAGCGCTGGACGGGCGGGCGCTGCCCGGCGCCCGGGTCAGCCTCGACGTGAACCACCGCCCGGCGCTCTGGCCCGCCGACCGGGCCGGCCCGGTCCTGCGTGACCTGGCCGACCGCGCCGACGTGGTGCTGGTCGGGCTGGACGAGGCGGCGGTGCTCTGGTCGGCGGACGATCCGGCCGCCGTTCGTGCGCTGCTGCCCGGCCCGGAGCTGGTGGTGGTCAAGGACGGTTCGGTCGGCGCGACGGCGCTGCCGCGTACCGGGCCGGCGGTGTTCGTGCCGGCGTTGCCGGTGGACGTGGTGGAGCCGGTCGGCGCGGGGGACGCGTTCGCTGCCGGGTTCCTCTCCGGGCTGCTTCGCGGCCTCGACCTGCGAGCCTGCCTGCGGCTGGGGCACCTGACCGCCGCGCCGGTGCTGGCCGTGCCGGGCGACACCGCCCCGCCGCCGGATTCGGAGACGATCGCCCTGGCGCTGGCGTTGCCTGAGACGATGTGGACCGCGCACGTCAGGGGAGGGAGCGGGAGATGAGCGGACACGACTTCGAGGCCCTGTTCGGCGACGCGCGGGTGATGGTGATCCTGCGCGACCTGCCGCCCGGTGAGACCGTCCGGCTGGCGGAGCTGGCCTGGGATCTCGGCATAGACGTGGTGGAGGTGCCCATCCGTACCCCGGAAGCGGTGCCGGCGCTGCGCGCCGCCGTGACGGCCGGGCGGCGGCGGGACCGCGTCGTGGGTGCGGGCACTGTGCGTACCCCGGCGCAGGTCGGTCAGGCGGTGGCCGCCGGGGCGGCGTTCACCGTGGCGCCGGGCCTGGATTTGGCGGTGGCCGACGCGGCCGCCGGTCTCGGCGTGCCGCATCTGCCCGGCGTGGCCACCCCGACCGAGGCGCAGCGGGCACTCGACCACGGCCTGGTGTGGCTCAAGGCGTTCCCGGCGGTCAGCCTCGGCCCGGCGTGGTTCCGCGCGGTCGCCGGGCCGCTGCCGGAGGCGCGGTTCGTAGCCACCGGTGGCGTCGACGCCGGGAACGCGGCCGACTTCCTCGCGGCCGGGGCGCGCGTGGTGGCGGTCGGGTCGGCGCTCACCGACCCGGCGCAGCTGCCGCGCCTGGCCACGCTCGCGGCCGGCGGCCCGGTCACCTGACCGTACGGCCGGACGTGGTGGCGGTGGTCCGGACCGCCTTCACGATCGCCGGGATCGACCCGATCAGCAGCACCAGCGCCCAGATCAACGCCACCACGGCGAACACCACGGCGCCCAGGTCGTCGAGGATGCTGACCAGGATCACCGGCACCAGGCCGTGCAGGAACTGCAACACCACAGTGCACAGCAGTGTGGTCAGCGCCAGCAGCACCAGCCCTTTGTTGCGCAGGAACCGGGGCTGGGCGGCGAGCAGCAAGCCGGCCCAGACCAGTTTGAGCAGCAACGCCAGCCCGAGCAGCACCGCCGCGTCGTCGACCGGGAAGAACCCCCACACCGCGAGGTACGCCAGCGTGCCGAACGGCGGGGCCAGGAACAGCGACACCATCACTGTCAGCTCGACGAACGCGACGATCAGCAGGACCAGCGACACCAGCAGCAGCACGATCGAGAAGACGAGCGTGGCCACGCCCTGCACCCGGCCCTGTACCCGGTCCGGCAGCACCAGGCTCAGGCAGAACAGCCCGGTCGTCCAGAGCGCCACCACGTCGATCAGCGCCAGGTAGCCGATGCCTCGACCGGACGGTTCGGACACCGCGCCGACGTCGCCCAGCTCGACGCCGAGCTGACCGGCGCTGTCCCGCAGCGGGCCGCTCGCGTCCCCGCCGCCGGTCAGCGCCGCCGCGCCCAGCTCCACGCCGACCACGAGCGCCACCGCGAGCAGGGCCAGCAGCAGGATCGGCTTGCGCAACTCACCCATGCCGCGTCTCCGTCCCGGTCAGGACCGGGCCAGCGTGACCGAACATCCGCCACCTCCCGGGCAGCGCAGGAGCACCTCGGTCTCCCGGTCCACAGCCACCTTCGCCACCGCCGGGTCGTCCGCGTCGGGCGCGACCTCGTCGGTGACTGTGACGTCCGCGTCGCCGGGCGCGGGGGCGGTCACCTGGAACGGCGTCGTACCGCGCAGCACCAGCGTGCGCAGCGCTCCCGGGTCGGCCACCCGCAGCCGGCACGCGGTGCCGAACGCGAGCGTCACCCCGTCGGCGGTGGTGGCCGGATCGGCGGCCGGCGGCAGGCACGTCACCGCCACTGTCGCCGGGTCCACCGTCCCGGTCCCGCGCCCCAGCCGGGCCAGCGCCCCCGGCCCGGCCGCCGGGTCACCCGGGTCGTCGCGGCGCCCGGCCACCGCCACCACGTACAGCGCCACCAGCAGCACGGCCACCGCCACCAGCAGCACCTTCTGCCGCCCACTCATGGGCGGACGACGGGCGTGAAGCGGATCTCGTCCACCCCGGCGAAGTACCTGTCGGTGCCCTGGGTCTTGCTCACCGCCACGAGCGTCAGCTTGTGCGGCCCGCGGGTCAGCTCCACGGTGCCCACGTCCACCTCGTCGGTGCGGACCACTGTCGGGCTGAACCCGAAGAACGTGTCGCCGACCTGCCGGCCGTCGACCAGCCAGATGGTGTTCGCGTAGTCGAACGACGTGGTGCGCACTGTGGAGAACCGCCAGGTGCCGTCGGACGGCACGTCCACCCGCACCGTCACCCGGTCGCCCACGCCCCGGCCCAGGAAGAACAGCTGCGCGTCGCCGGACCACACCACGTCGCAGCAGTTCTCCTGCGCCACCACCTCCGCCTTCGCGCCGGTGGTGGACTGCACCGCGGCGCCGGAGACGAGCGTCTCCGCCTCCACGGTCACCGCATTCGCCTGGGGTGGGGCCGGGGTGTCCGGGCCGCGGGTCACCAGCCAGGCCACCACCCCGGCCACGACCAGCACCAGCGCCGCGGCGGCCGCGATCCACGGCCACGGCGCGCGCTTCGGAGGTACGACGGCCCGCACGTCGTACGTGACCCGGCCGCTGGATCGGGAACTCTCCTCCGGTGCGGTGTTCGCCGAGTACGCGAAGCCGGTCATGTCGTAGCGCCGGGGCGGCGTGCCGGGCGGTACGGCGAGCCGGACCAGGAACGACACCGACCCCTGCCCGGGCACCACGCGCTGCGGCTCGGCCACCGTGAACCAGGCCCGTTGGCTGCCCTCGCCGGGCGCGACGTCGAAGACGACGGTGTCCGGCGCGGTGCCCGGGTTCGACACGGTGAACGTCAGCTCACCGGCGTTGCGGGCGCCCACTGTGAACTGTCCGGCGGCGGCGACGACTGTCCATTCGGTGGTCATGACGGCTCCTCGGGCGGATCGTGGGGCAGGGGTGCGGGTACGTGCGCCCGGCCGACCGCGCGCACCGTCGCCACGCCGGCGGCGGGCTCGGCATCGTCCGGCTCGGGCGGCGCTTGCGTGTGCGGAGGGCCCGGGTCCGGCGGGCCTGCTGTGGGCGGGCCGGTTCCGGGCGGCGTCGGGTCGGCGGGCGGGTCGGAGGGCGGGTCGGCCGGGTCCCCGGCGACGACCTCGACGGTGACCGCCGCCGGTTTCTCCGCCTCGACGATGCGGGTGACCAGCGCGAGCCGGTCGGCGGCCGCCGGTGGCACGCGCACCACCAGGTGGAACGGCCGCTCGGGCGGCTCGTCCAGCACGAACCCGGTCACGCCGGTGGCCAGCTCCAGCGCGGTCCGCATCCCGTACGGGGTGCCGCGCCACCGGGCCAGCAGCGCGCCGTGCGCGACGAGGTCCCGCAGCCGGCCCACCGGCAACGGCAGCGGCGCGTCGGCGCGCGGCGCGGCGACCACGTGGTCCATCGCCACCCAGCGGGTCAGGTAGGCCACGAATCCGTCCGGCGTCCGGTACGGCCCGAACAGCGCGTCGACGTCGGCGAGCACCGCCTCGTCCGGGGCGTGCAGCGCCTCCATCACGTCCAGCAGCGCGCCCAGCACGCTGCCCGGGCCGGCGGCCCGCTGGTACGCGGCGGGCAGCAGCCGCTCAATCGCCGCTCGGCGCATCCTGCCGCACCACCTCGATGTCGTGCTCGCCGGAGCAGAGCAGCCAGGTGCCGGGGACGGTGACCACGTCGGCGGTGGCCTGGTTGGCGCTGGGCGTCCAGTCCTCGCCGTCGCCGCTGCGGAACACGCCGCGTTCGCCGCCGGCCAGCACCAGCCGCCCGGCGCCGGACGTGCCGGTGGGCGCGGTGGCGGCGATGGCGTCGACCGGGACGAACCGGGTCCGGTCCCGCAGCGGCAGGCCGCAGTTGACCATCACCGGCGACCATTGCGGCTGCCCGGCGAGCGTGTCCAGCCGGACCACGCCGCCGCTCTGCGTTGCGGCGAGTGCGAGCGGGCCGCTGAACGTCAGGTCCCGGCAGGTGCCGCCGATCCAGCCGGACGCCATCGACTGCCACTTCACGTCCGACTCGAACAGCCGGGTGCGGTGGCAACCCTGGCCGGGCTTCTTCGGGTCCGGCTCGCCCGCGCCGCACCACAGCAGCGTGGCCGGGCCGTCGTACTGCACGGCGAGCACCCGGTTGTCCACGTTGGCGAGGCCGACGTGGGCGAACGTGCCGGGCCGCCCGGCCGCGGTGGACAGGTACACCCCGAATCCGGCCTGTGCGGCCACCGCCACGCCGGGCGCGCCGCGCTCGGAGACGAACGAGCGCACCGCGTAGAAGCCCCGGTCGGCGTCGGCCGGGTCGACCAGGATCTGCAACGGCACCGCGCCGGGCAGCAGCGGCACCTCGTACAGGCCGGCGTCGGTCGCCAGCAGCAACGCGCCGGTGCCGTCGCGGTCGATCCAGGCCAGGTCGCGTACGCCGGAGTCGAGGTCGGTCAGCAGCGTCCACGTCTCGCCGAGGTCGGTGCTCAGCCGGACCCGGGAACCGCCGGCGTCGCGGGTGGTCACCACCGCCACCGAACCGGCCCGGGGCACCACGCCGGGGCGTACCGGGGCGGGTGCGGGGACCACCCGGACCACCGTCTCGTCGTCGAACCGGCCCGCCGGTTCCCAGCCCGCGCCGGCGTTGGTGGAACGGAACAGCACCGGGCCGCCGCCGGCGTACCAGGTGTCGGCCTGGTACTGGTCCACCGCCACGGTGCGTACCTGTGCGTCCGGCGCCTCGTCGACCACGAACCGCACCGACTCGACGTAGCGCACGCCCGGCTCGGCGTGTTCCAGCATCCGGTAGACGTTGGAGGCGCGCAGCGGCTCGCCGAACGCCCAGCCGGCCGGGTTCAGCGGCGTGGGCAGCGGGCTCAGCGTCTGGTGCAGCCGGTCGTGGATGCGGCGGCGCACCGCGTCCACGTCCTCCTCGCGGCGCACCACCACCCGCGCCTGGATGGACACCGCCTTGTAGCGCGCCCACCCCGCGCGTACCGCCGTACCGAGGGCGCGGCGCCGCTCCAGGTCGGCCTCGACGCGGCGGCGGGCCTCCTCCACCTCGTGCTCGCGCAGCACCGCCACCGGCAGCCGCCCGCCGGGACGGGCCGCCTCCGGCACGTACGGCACCAGCACCACCTCGACCTCGCCGGGCCGGGCGAAGCTGTAGACGGCGGCCCGGGTGAACGCCCGCGCCCGCGCCACCGCCCCGGAGCCGGTGGCGAGGATCTCGAAGTCCCGGGCGGTGACCGCGCGCTGCTGGGCGAAGAACTCGTACGGCCCGCGCGCCAGCACCGACTCCAGCGACTCCAGTTCCCGCCCACCGGTGGCCGGCTCCGGATTGTCCGCCTTCACCCCGGGCAGCGGGTCGCGCAGGCTGGTCAGCACACCGGCGGCCACGTTGCCGGCCGGCCCGCCGCCACAGCGGTACCAGAGGCGCACCTGCCGCCCGGCCGGCGGCACCGCCGCCACTGTGGTCGCCCCGACCGCCCCCTCGACGGCCGGGGCGCCCCCGGGCCCGGTCCCGGCGTCCGGCCCGGTCCCGTCGGCCGGGACCGGGCGCAGATCCAGCGCCGGGGCGAACGTGACCACACCGGAGGCCCGGTCCACCAGGTAGACCTTCGCCTGCGGGCCGACACCGGCGAAGCTGTGCACCGGCCGCCAGATCTCGTAGGTGCGGCCCTCGTGCTCGCGGGCCGCCGCGCCCAGCTCCACCGAGCCGGCCGGCACCTCCACGCCGAGCAGCAGGTCCAGCGCCTCGGTGGTACGCGTCAGCGGCGCGCGGGCGGCCCGGAACACCTGACCGGGCTGCCCGGTGCCGGTGCCCAGCAGCTCCGCCTCGACCGGCTCGCAGTGGTGCACGCGTACCGTCGCAGTGGTCTCCCCGACGGGCAGCACCGCCGGTTCGGTGGTCACGAAGACGACCGGCCGGGGGTCCGCGCCGCGGGCCGCGGCGACGCGGGTGCCGGCCGGCACCCGCACCGGGCCGCGGTCCGGGCCGGTGCGGGTCAGGCGCACGTCCGCCCAGGCCGCCGCCGGTGGGTGCCGGGTGACGCCGAGCAGGTTCAGGAACGCGACGTACGCCTTCTCCGGCAACTGGTTCAGCCGGTAGATCATCACCTCGGTCAGGTAGGCGAACGCCTCCAGCAGCGCCATGCCCGGGTCGTGCGCGGACAGGTCGGTCCAGTCCGGGCAGGACCGGGCGATGCGTTCCCGCGCCTCGGTGACCAGGTCGAGGAAGGCGCGGTCGTCCAGGTGCGGCACCGGCAGCGTCATGGCGTGCCCTCCTCGTCAGGGGTGTCGCCGGGTTCGGAGTCGCCGGGTTCGTCGTCGGCGGGGAGCAGGTCGACGGAGAACACCAGGTGGCCGGGGGAGAGGCTGGCCCGGACCCGGTAGTCCAGCCGGATCGCCAGGCGCCACGGGTCGTCCGGGTCGGGGCCGGCGTCCACGTCCAGCACCTCGATCCGGGGCTCCCAGCGCCGGATCGCCTGCCGCACGTAGTGGATCGCCAGCCCGGCGGTGGTGTCGTCGTTGGGCGCGAAGACCAGCCGGTGCAGCCGCGATCCGTACCCGGGACGCATCAGCCGCTCCCCGGGCGTGGTGGACAGCAGCAGGTACAGCGCCTGGCGTACCGTCTCGTCGCCGTCGGTCATGGCGAGCCCGCCGGCCGCGGTGAGCGCGAGACCACCGGCGCGGCCGGCGTCGAAGCCGGCGCCGACGAAGCGGAAGGCCCTCATGAGTCCGCCCCCAGGAAACCCTGCCGCACGTCGCGGACCTGGTGGTGCACGGTGCCCGGCGGCGTGCCGTCGGTGAGGCCGTCCAGGTGCGACAGCACCACCGGCTGCCGGTCCACCCGCACCCACGTGCTGTAACCCACAGTGACGGTCAGCGTGTGCAGGCACGGTTTGATCGTCGGTCCGTAGTTGGGGCAGGCGGTGATGTCGCGCCCCTCCGGGTCGGGCCGCACCAGCACCGGCACGCCCCGGACGGTGACCCAGTCCTGCGACGGGCGGTTGCGCACCCGCCCGTCGTGACCGCAGGTGATCAGCGAGTCGCGGTGGATCCAGCGCATCAGCCACCTCCGGCGGAACGGGCGAGCGTACGGGCCTGCGCGGCGGCGGTCTCCGCGTCCTCGGCCGCCGGGGCGTGCAGGAAGTCGACGGTGCGGCCGCGCACCACGACGGCCCGGCCGGGCGCGGAGAGCACCAGGTCACCTGCCGCGTGCACGGTGGTCAGCTCGGGACGCAGCTCGACGAAGCTGCCCGCGTCGGTGGCCAGCCGCAGCGTCCGCCCGTCGTCGTCGATCACGATCGACTGCCCGGTGCCGGTCCGCATCGACCAGCGGCGGGACCGGCCGGAGACGATCCCCGGGTCGTACGGCTCGACCGCGCCGAACAGCGAACCGAGCACCACACCCGAGGCCGGTTCGCCGCCGGGCAGCGCCACCAGCACGGTGTCGTCCGGGTCGGGCAGCGCGACGATCCCCTTGCCCCGGCCCGCGCCCGGGCAGAGCACCGCGAGCCAGCCGGCGTCCAGATCGCCGTACGCCGGGAGCGTCACCCGGGCCCGCCCCAGCCCGTCCGGGTCGTCGATGTCGGTGACGGTGCCGAGCGTGACAGTGGCCGGCGGGGGCGCGGCCGACGGCGGCGGGCCGGGCGGCGCCGTGGAGAACCGGGTCAGGTGCCCGTCCGCGTCCACGGTGTGCACCACCTCGGTGAGCACGTACACCCCGGCGACCGGCTCCGGGACGCCGGCGAGGGCGATGCGCCGGCCCGGCCGCAGCGCCGGGTCGCCCTCCGCGGTGCCCTCGGCGGTGACGAGTGCCGCCACCCGGGCGTCCAGCCCGGCCTGGGCCAGCGCGGCCAGCTCGTCGTCGCTGCGCCCCGGCTGGTCGACAGCCGTACGGACACCGTCCGCGCCGACGTCGCCCGGGTCCGGGCGCAGCGGGATCCGCCGCCCGCTGCGCGCCTCGTCCGCCCGCTGGCCCAGCGGCTCGGCGCGTTGCGGATGCCAGCCGAGCACGGCGCACTCCGCGCCCGCCCGGTCCAGGTTCTCGGTGACCCGCAACGCGTGCACCGTCTCGCCGAGCGTCAACGGCAGCGGCTCCCCGTACCCGTCCAGCGTGAACAGCCGCAACCGGTCACCGTCGACGCCCAGGTGCAGCCCGGCCCGCCCGGCCACGTCGCACAGCAGGTCCAGGTCGGTGTGCCGGTGCTGGAGCAGCCGGTCCAGGCGCGGCCCGTCGTCCTCGGCATCCACACTCAACCCCAGCCCGGCGCACAGCTCGCCGGCCAGCTCGGCGGCCGTCACCGACTCGAACACGCGCAGCTCCTGCCGCTTGCGCAGCCTGTGCAGCGGGTCGTACGCCCGGATCCGGGCCAGCGCGACGCCGTCACCGGCGTACTCCCGCACGACGGCTGTCACCTCGCCGGTGAACAGCGCCTCCGGCTGCCCGTCGAGGCGTACGTCGAGGGCGGCGCCGGGGCGTACCGGGGGGTCGAGAGGGCCCGCGCCGGGCGCGGCGGTGAGCGTCAGCTCGCACTGCGCCGGCCGGTCCAGGCGGGCGGCGACGCGGATGCCGCGCAGCCGGGCCGGGTCGGCCAGCGGCCGTCCGTCGACTGTCACCACGGCGGCCCGGTTCACGGCGTGCTCCCGACGGCCGCTCGCCGCGCCGGGCTGGTCGCGTGGCGGGTCACGGCGTGCCTCCGGTGGTGACGGCATCCGGCGGGGACGTGAGGGCGCCGGCCGGGGGCACTGCGAGCGCGGTGCCGGCCGGCACGGTGAGCGGGTCGGTGATCCGGTTGTGTTCGGCGAGCAGCCGCCAGCGCAGCGGCGAGCCCAGCGCGTCGTGGGCGAGCAGGTCGAAGCGCACCCCGGACCAGCCCGGCTCGGCCGCGCCGTCCGCGGCGGCGACCACCGCCGACCCGGGCGCGACAGCGGGTGTGCTCGCCGCGGCCAGTTCCTCCTCGAACCCGGCGCGCGCCGCCTCCGCTCCCTCCGCGACGCGGACCAGCCTCAACCGCAGCCAGGACCGCCGGGGCGTACCGGTGAGGGTGAACGCGTCGAAGCGTTCCGCGATGGCCGTGATCACGCCGGGGACGTTCCAGGTCTTGCCCCAGACCAGGCGCACCAGCGGCGGGCGCAGCCAGCCGTGCTCTACCGCCGAGTTCTCGGCGAGCATCCACAGCGGCCGGGTGAGCGCGCGGACGTCCTCGGGCCGGGCCGGGGACTCCACGAAGTCGACGTCGAACAGCAGATCGAGGGCCAGTTCGGTACGCCCGCCGCCGGTGAAGACGAGCGGATCGTCGGCGAGCCCGGCGCCGGTGAGCGGCCCGTCCGGTCCGCCGCGCGGGCGTACCCCGGCCAGCCGGGTCACCTGCACGGTCTCCGGGTTGAGCAGGCAGTCGACCCGGGTGCCGGACTCGTCCACGAGGAAGGCGACGCGCTCCATCAGTCACCCGCCTGTTCCCGGTCCAGCCGGGCCGTGTCACTCCACGGGGTGTCCCGCGTCGCCGGGGTCCACCACGCCGGTTCGCCCGGTAGTGCCGGCCACGGATCCGCGTGTGTGCTGCCGTCGGTCGCCCGGCCCGCGCCGACCGGGTTCGTCGTCCGGGTCGGGCCGGCGTCGTCCGGCAGCGCCGGCCACGGGCTGCCGGGCGTGGGCCGTGCGGGTCGCTGCCCCTGTCGCGCCCGGGACTCGCCGCCGGGTGCCGGGTCGTCCGGGTACGGCGAACCCGTGGCCCGCCCCGGGTGGTGGTCGACGTATCCACCCTCGGTCCCGCCGCGACCATGCGCCGATCCGGTTCGACCGCCCCTGGCGCCTGCGGCCGGTCCATGCGGTAACGACGGTGGCGCAGCCGCGAAGACGAGCGGGAGCACGTCCCCGTGATCGGGCGACAGGCCGGCCTCAGCCGCGTCATCCCGGTGCCGTGCCCGGCTTCGGCGGACCTGCGCGAGGTTCCGGAGCGCATCCACCCGAGCCGCGCTGGGGCCGGGCCACCGTTCAGGGGTGGACGGCGAGGCCGAGTCGCCGGACGTGGCGCGGCCCTGCGATCCGATCGTGTCGCGGCTGCCGCTCGGGCCCGTGCGCCTGTCAGCGCCGGTGGGCGTGCCGGTCCCGGCCTCTGTCGTCCGTCTGGTGCCGGCGGTCTCTGTGGTTGCGGCACCGGTGCCTGTGGCCGGTGTGCTGCGGATGCCTGATGTGCCGAGTACGTCCCACGACCCGGATCCATCGGCGATGCACGCCGATCTCGCCGAACCGGCCGGACCGTTTGACGCTACGCATCCGCAAACCGGAGCGCCCTCACGTGACGTGGCGTCGTCCGGCCGCACCGCGTCGCCCGAGCGGCATCGAGCGCCCACTGTCGCCGGAGCGGTCTCCGACCCCGCCACGCCCTCCCCGCCACCTGCCCGCGTGACCGCCGCTCCCGGCCGCGGCAGGGCCGCACCGCGTGCGAGCCGCCTCAAGGGCCCAGGCTTCTCAACTCCCGAGATGCCCGTCCCGCCTTCCAGGACCTGCGGAAGATCTTGGTAGGAATCGGCCCCTATGGGGGCCCTTTCGTACCAAGATCTCGACGGCGCACCGGGATCGGCCTCGTGGGGGGAGCGCGGTCGGGAACGGGACGTGCCGAAGCGGCCGGCCAGCAGCGCCTTCCAGCCTCGCCACAACCGCTCCACCGCACGTCGGCCCGTCCGGCTCCGTGGCACCGGCGTCTGGCCCGGGCTGCCGCTCGCGGCCGAGTCGGTGAGAGGTTTGTGCTTGACGGGGGACGTGGGCGGGGCAAGGTCGCGCAGGAGGCCCGGCGCGTGCGTCGCCACCAGGCGCCGCCAGTGCTCGGGCGGCTGACCGGGAGGGCGCGGAACGTCGTCCGGCGAGCCCGGTGCGTCCGGCGAACCCGGTGTGGACAACCGGTCGGCGGTGGCCCGCAACGCGCGGGCCAGCCGGTCACGCGGTCGCCGGGGCGGCGGCACCGCCGGCCTCCAGCTCCAGGCCCTCGTACGCCAGGGTCAGCGCCTCGATGGCGATCTCCTGCGACAGCGTGTTCAGGTGCGCGCCCCGCCACCGGGTCGGCCAGGCGTTGATCATGTTCCAGCGCAGCACCTCGGCGGTGCCGGCCGGGTCCAGCAGCACCACCGACACGTTGCGCCGGTTGACGGTGCCTTTCGCCGCCGCGTTCAC
Organism: Micromonospora sp. AMSO1212t; assembly: GCF_008868145.1. Lineage (NCBI taxonomy): Bacteria > Bacillati > Actinomycetota > Actinomycetes > Micromonosporales > Micromonosporaceae > Micromonospora > Micromonospora sp. AMSO1212t. Next base: position 3,368 of record NZ_WBKS01000045.1, on the reverse strand, counting down.
CCAGTCCCACAGCTCCCGCGAGCTGGTCAGGCCGAAGTGGAGGGTGACCGGGGCGTACTCGACCTGGCCGGGGACGGCCCGGATGCGCTCGTTGCCCGCCTCCCGGTACGACAGCGCCGGTATCGCCACCTCGAAGCCGCTGACCTCGGTGAAGTGCCCGTTGGTGATGCCGTTGATCAGCAGCTTGAAGTGGTACGCCCGGTACGGGTCGACGGGTGCTCCCGGCTGCGGCGTCGCAGTGGTGGGCATGTCAGCCTCCGATCGTCTCGGTCTCGGTGCCGCCGGCCCACTGGCTCAGCTTGAACACCACGAACTCCGCGGGCTTGACCACCGCGATGCCGATGTGCGCCACCACCATTCCGGCGTCGCGTACGTCGGCCGGGTTGGTCTCCTCGTCGCACTTGACGAAGAACGCCTCCTCGGGCGTACGGCCGAGCAGCGCGCTGTCGCGCCACACCCGGGTGAGGAACGCCCCGATGTCGCGGCGGATCGAGCGCCACAGCGTGAAGTCGTTGGGCTCGAACACCATCCAGCGGGTGCCGCCCGCGATGGCCTGCTCGATGGAGATGGACAGCCTGCGCACGTTCAGGTAGCGCCACTCGCTGGCCTCGGCGGCGAGCGTACGGGCGCCCCACAGCCGGATGCCCTCCCCGGCGAAGAAGCGGATCACGTTGACGCCCTTGGGGTTGAGCACGTCGTGCTCGGGCCGGGTCACCCGGTACGCGAGGTCGACCGCGCCGCGTACCGGCTCGTTCGCGGGTGCCTTGTGCACGCCGCGCAGCGCGTCGGTGCGGGCCCAGATGCCGGCGACGTGCCCGCTCGGCGGGGTGAGCACGAGCTCGCCGCTGAGCGGGTCGCGGACCCGGATCCACGGGAAGTAGAAGGTGGCGAAGTCCGACTGCCGGGGCCGGTCGCCGCCGGTGCCGGGCGGCTCGCCGTCGCCGTCGCCCGGCGTACCCTCGGCGGGCTTGTCGGCCGACGCGGCGGACCCGGCCGACCCGGACGAGGCGGCGGACCCGGCCGACCCGGACGAGGCGGCGGACCCGGCCGACCCGGACGAGGCGGACCTGGCCGGCTTGCCGGGGGTGGCGACGCGGGTGAGCCGGGAGACGTCGGTGACCTCCGGCGGCGGGTCGCAGATCGCCACCATGGTGCGCAGCCGCTCGGCCATGCTGATCAGGGCCTCGTGCGAGACCGGGTCGTGGTAGCCGGGCGCGGCCAGGATGGAGATCTCGTCGATCGCCTCCAGCAGTTGCAGACCGTCGCGCCGGCCGCCGGTGCCGGTGAGCTGGCCGCCCTCACCGACGTTGACCACCCAGCAGCGGGTGCCGCCGTTGTCCAGGAAGCCGAACACGGCGCGGGCCAGCGGGGTGCTCTCCAGGTGCTCGCCGTCGGCGTACAGCCGCAGGAACTCGGTCCAGCTGTTCACCGCCAGCGCCTCGCCGACGTGGGCGGCGCGGTCGGGCGCGACCCCGACGAACGCGGCGGTGCTCATGCCGACCGGCCCGATCGGGCGGGCCCCGCTGGGCACCTCCTCGACGTAGATGCCGGGGGAGAAGTAGGTGGGCATCGGTCCTCCTCGGGACGTCAGTCGGGGGCGCGGACGACGATCAGGTGGTCGCCCTCCGGATCGAGTTCGGCGGTGTGGACGCGCCCCGCGCCGATCAGCCGGATCCGCACCGGGGAGTCCGGCGCGTCGGGGTCGTGCGGCACGCCGGCCAGCCGGAACCGGCCAGCGGCGTCGGTCTCGGTGGCCTGGGCGGTGCCCACCAGCTCCACCCGGACGGCGGCGAGCGGCTGGTCCTGCGGCCCGACCACCCGCCCGTCGAGCGTGCGCATGCCGAGCTGCCGCAGCCGCAGCGGCTGCCGTACCGGCGGCGCGACCGGGACCGGCCGCTCCACCCGGGCGGGCGCGTCCAACAGCAGCGCGGGCCGGGGCGCCACGCCGGGCGCCCGCCACAGCGCCGGGTCGCCGGCGGCCAGCACCAGCTCCGGCCGGCCCGCCGTCGTGGCGGCGGCGAGCACCCGGTCCAGCGCCGGCAGCGCCGCCGGCCCGCCGCCCGCGACCAGCAGGCGGACCACGAACCGGTACGGCTCGCGGACCGCGCCGCCGGTCGCGGTCTGCCGGGCCGGCCGTAGCTCCAGCGGCCAGACCGTGAGGCCGCCGTCGGGGTCGTCGCGCGGCGGACCGACCGGTACGGGTTCACCCGCCGCCCCGGCCAGCCAGCTCGCGACGTCCGCGACGGCCGCCTCGATCGCGCCGGTCATCGCGGTGGCGTCCCCTGGATCCGGTACGCGATGGCCTCGTTCCAGACGTGCGGGTAGACGCCGATCTCGAAGTAGCGGGTGAACCGGTTGATCGGCGCGTTGGTGTGGTCGTGCCAGAGCAGCCACACCGGGGCGACGGTGAACAGCACGTAGTTGAGCGCCACCAGCGGCAGGTAGAACGGGCCGAGCAGCCGGGCCTGGAACACGTGTACGTCCTCGTGCCGCTGGATGCTGGGGCTGGACCCGGCGCAGACCGTACCGATCGTGGTCGCGTACCGGGGGGAGACGCCCTCGACCACGTTGACCCGGCCGCTGCCGGCCGAGACGATCCGGTCGAGCTGGTGGCCGAAGACCAGGTGCAGGGCCAGGAACAACGCCCCGGCGAACGTGTTGAGCAGGCTCCAGGTGTGGTCGACCACGAAGAGGAAGATCCCCTTCGGGTCGGCGCCGTACGTGCCGGCGGACGCGGACGCCCAGCCGAAGGGCGCGCCGAGGAGCAGGCCGACGACCGCGCCGACCAGCAGGCCGACGGTGCCGGCGGCGAGTTGCCCGAGGACGGCGCCGAAGACGACCTGGAGGGCCGCGCTGAGGATGCCGAAGATCATGGGGTCACCTCTCTCAGACCCAGGAGCGGACGAAGCGGGGCTCGTGCCCCTGGGCGAGCTGGGTCGGCGACGCCTGCGTCGCCTGCCGGTTACCAGGGGGGAGTTGGTTGACGCCGAGCGCGGCGGAGAAGATCACCAGCCCGTTGAAGAACGCGATGACCCACTTCTCCGGGCCGGCGTCGGTGGCGAACGCGGCGGTCAGGTACGACAGCAGGAGCGCGAAGCCCAGCGCGATCCACTTGCGCGCCTTGTCGCCGCTCGGGCCGATCAGCCCGCCGATGACGTTGGTGGCGAGCAGGGTGGCGGCGCTGGCGCCGGTGAGGCTGCCCAGGGCGGCCCAGGTGAAGAGATCGTTCACGGCGATCCCCCTCTTGTCACGGTGCGGTGGTGCGGTCGGGGTGGGATGGTGCGGCGGAGTCCGGGTCACTGAGTCCAGGTTCCGCCCGGTGTGCTCGTGGGCCGCCGGCGCGGGCGCCGTCGGTGGTCGGTGGGTCC
>NZ_WBKS01000044.1:0-39594 GCF_008868145.1 Micromonospora sp. AMSO1212t | reverse complement strand
AGATAGATCTTGGTACGAATCGGCCCTCCTGGGGGCCACTCCGTACCAAGATCTCGACCGTCCCCGCTTGTCCTCGTCGATCTTGGACTTTCGGCCCCGGCGAAAGGTGCGTATGCCGCGTCGGGAGGGCCGTAAGTGCAAGATCGACGGAGAGAGGCGGGGTGGGGTGGGTCAGCGCAAGGTGGAGATGGAGAAGAGGGCGCCGGCCGGGTCGCGCAGGGCGGCGCTGCGGCCGGCCGGGTTGTCGCGGGGCGGGACGAGGATGGTGCCGCCCAGCTCGGCGGCGCGGGCGGCGCTGGCGTCGGCGTCCTCCACCGCGAAGTAGACCGCCCAGTACGCGGGCAGGTCCGTCGGCATCGGCTCGGCCCGGGGCACCATGCCGGCGACGATCCGGGCGCCGCAGCGCCACCCGGTGTACGCGACCGGCCCGGCCGGGCGTTCCTCCGGATGCCAGCCGAAGACCAGCGCGTAGAACTCCTTCGCGCCGTCGGGGTCGGGGGTGACCAGCTCGTTCCAGCACATCGCACCCGGTGCGTTGTACAACTCGGCCCCGCGCATCGCCATCGGCTGCCACACGCTGAACACCGCGCCGGCCGGGTCGGCGAGCACCGCCATCCGGCCCTGCTGGGCGACGTCGAACGGGGAGACGACCACCTGCCCGCCGGCCGCCTCCACCCGGGTCGCGACCAGGTCGGCGTCGTCGGTCGCCACGTACGTGGACCAGACCGGCACCTGGTCCGGCGTACCGGGTGGCCCGGCCCCGGCGACCGCCTTGCCGTCCTTGCGGAAGACGGTGTAGCCGCCGGCGTCCGGCTCGGGGGAGATCTGCCCGGTCCAGCCGAACAGCTCGGGGTAGAACCGTCGTGCGTCGTCCAGACCGGGCGTGGCCAGGTCGGTCCAGCAGGGCGTGCCGGGCTCGACGCCGTTCACGGTGACCCCTCTCGCCGGGGGCGGCTCCGCTCGCCCGCCCTGTCGGCATCGTGGCACCGCCGGGTCGGCCGCCGGGCCGGAACCGGACAAAAGGTCAGCTGAAGCGGCGGCCCTCGTCCCGCCGGTACGCCCAGCCGGCCGCCGCGGCGAGCACGAGCACCCAGACCACGAGCATCACCAGCGCTCGGGTGTCCGGCCGGAAGTCGGTGACCGCAGCCCAGAGCAGTTCCACGGCGCCCCGGGTCGGCAGGTAGGGGGCGATCGCCTTGATGAAGCCGGGTGCGTCGTCCGGCCCGGAGAGCAGGCCACCGCCGAACGCGAGCGGGAAGAAGATCACCTGTGCCACCACGATCGCCGCCTTGCTCGGCAGCGAGTAGCCGATCGTCAGGCCGAGCAGCGTGAACGGCACCGAGATCACGGCCACCGCGCCGAGCCCGAGCAGGAACTGCAGCGCGCCGACCCGCGCCTCGGTGGCGACCGCCGCGATCACCACCACCGGGATCATCGACACGTAGGTCAGCACCAGCCCGGCCAGGATCCGCCCGGCCAGCCGTGGCGCCGGTCCGGCCGGCAGGGTCCGGGTGTACGGGTTCCAGGGCTGGTCGCGGTCCTCGGCGACACCCACGCCGTACTGGAAGATGTTGGCGCTCATCACCGCGAACGTCACCATGGCGGCGGTGGCGTAGGTGGCGCCGGCCGGGTCGTCGCCGGCGAACGGCACCACGAAGAACAGCATCGCGGCGGCGGGGAAGAACGCGCTGCCGACCACCGCCACCGGGATCCGGATGATCTCCAGGAGCTGGTAGCGGGCGTGGACGAGGGCGAGCGGCACGGCGGTCTCCTAGACAGGGGTGGGCGCGGGCCGGTCGTCGGCCGTGATGGCGAGGAACGCCTCCTCCAGCGAGGTGGGCCGGACCTCCAGGTCGCGGAACGCCACCCCGGCGGTGACCAGGTCGCGGACGAGCTGGTCGGCGTCGGTGGTGAGCAGGTGCACCCGCCCGTCGGCGCGTTCGGTGGCGACCACTCCCGGCAGCGCCGGCAGGTCGTCGGCGACCAGGCTGACCCGGCGTACGCCGACTATTCCGCGGATCGCCGCCACCGAGTCGTCGGCGAGCACCCGCCCGTGGCCGATCACCACCACCCGCTGCGCGAGCGCCTCCACCTCCTCCAGGTAGTGGCTGCTCAGCAGCACGGTGCCGCCGTCGGCGTGGAAGCCGCGGATCGCGTCCCAGAGCGCGTGTCGCGCCTCCACGTCGAGGCCGGTGGTCGGCTCGTCGAGCACCACCAGCCGGGGACGGCCGACGAACGCCAGCGCCACGGCGAGCCGGCGACGCTGCCCGCCGGAGAGACCACCGGTCTGCCGCCGTACCTGGTCGGCGAGGCCGAACCGGTCGAGCAGCTCGCCGCGCGGCACCGGGTCGGGGAAGTGCGCGGAGACGAAGTCGACCACCTCGCCGACCCGCAGCGTGCCGGGCAGGCCGGTCTCCTGCGGGGTGACACCGAGCTGCCGTCGGCTCGCCGGGTCGCGCGGGTCGCCGCCACACAGCTCGACCCGGCCGGCGGTGGGGCGGCGCAGCCCGACCAGCAGGTTGATCAGCGTGCTCTTGCCGGCGCCGTTCGGGCCGAGCAGGCCGACCAGTTCCCCGGACCGGACGGTCAGGTCGACCCGGTCCAGTGCCAGCACCTCGCCGTAGCGGCGGCTGACCTGTTCGGCGCGGGCCAGGATCATCGGCGATCTCCTCGGGCGGGGGTCGGTGCATCCCCTGTCTACCGTGCGTGCGCCAGCGGCGGTGTCCCCTGACCGGATGCTCGTATCCCCTAGTCTGGTGGCGCCGTCGACGACGGTGGAAGTTCCAACCGGACACTGGGGAGGGTCCGTGACCAGTCCGAGCAGGAATCTCGACGTCCAGCCGGAGGCGCTGAGGGCGTTCGCCGCCGCCTCCCGGGACCGGTCGTCCCGGTTCCGCGAGCTGGAGCGGGCGTTCCGCGACGGCCATGTGGCCCGGCACTCCTTCGGCGTGATGCCCGCGTCGTTCAGCCTCGCCGCGGCGTACGCGGAGCAGTTCGAGGCGTGCCTGCAAGGGCTGGCGGACGGTGCCGAGACCATGCTGACCGTCGCCACGGGGCTCGCCGAGACCGCCGCCGCCTACGACGACACGGACACGGCGAACGACACCATGTTCACCGCCGGCGGCTGAGGGGAGCGGGGATGAGCACCGAGGCGCTCCAGCGCAACAAGACCTACTTCGAGCAGATCGTGTCGGGCACGCCCGACCCGTTCAAGCCACTGTCGAACGCGGTGCTGTGGCCGTTCGAGCAGCTCCTGGAACTGGTCGCCGGTGAGCCGGACGACCTGATGCGGGCGGCCCAGCTCGCGATGACGACCGGGGAGGCGGTCCGGCAGATCGCCGGCGACCAGATCGCCGACCGGGCGCGGCTGCGCGGCGCCTGGGACGGCGACGCGGCGGAGAAGTTCCACGCCTCGATGCAGTCCATCGAGGACGCCATGGAGGATCTGGCGAAAGGGCTGGACGGCACCAAGGAGGTGCTGGTCGACTCCGCGAACGCGGCGGTGGACGCGTTCAACCTGCTGGTCGAGCTGATCCTGGAGTTCCTGCTCTGGTTCCTGACCGAGATCATCATCGCCGCGGTGGCGGCGGCGCTGAGCGCCGGGGTGAGCCTGGCCGCCACCGTGGTGCGGGTGCTGGCCCGGCTGGCCACCACCGTCGGCCGCATGGTCAAGATCGTGGCCCGGTTCGCGGAGATCCTCACGAAGCTCGCCACCAAGCTCCAGAAGGTCGCCAACCTGCTCGACCACTACGCCAAGGTGGTGATGGAGCTGCGCCGGGCCAAGAAGGCGTACAGCGCGTTCAACAAGTCCGGCTACACAAAGGCGGCGCTCGCCTTCAAGGTCGAACGCGCCGCCGTCCTCTTCCCGGGCAAGTTCGCCATCAACCAGGCGTCGCCGGTGAACATCCCCGGCATCGGCGGCGCGCTGCTCGACACCGGGATGGGCCTGCACGACGTCTCCGACGGGCGCAAGGACCGCAACTACCTGGTGGACGGCACGTACCACGAGGACCTGGGCCCGTACACCAAGGGCGTGCAGAACGTGTTCGACTCGATCGTGAACTGAGAGGCAGCAATGACGTTCCCGGCCCTGGACCGGATCGAGGCGCTGGCCCGCAACCTGGACGGGTGGCAGCGCGAACTCGGCGCGCGGATGGCCGAGCTGGAGCAGAGCAGCGCCGAGGGGGTGAGCGACTCCGGCCTGGTCACTGTCGTGGCCGCCGCCGACGGCAAGATCCTCTCCACCGACATCAACGCCCGCGCCATGCGCTTCGACTCGTACACGCTCGCCGAGGAGATCACCTCGGCGGCGAACCGGGCGCAGGAGGCCGCCGCCGCCCGCGTACGGGAGATCGTCGGCGAGGTGATGGGCAACGCCCCCGCCGCGGAGCGCCGCGCCGACGACGGCTACGGCCGCGACCGATACTGAGCCGATGGACGAGACCAGATACCGCGACCCGATCGGCCGGCTCGTCGAGCCGGGCGAGCGCGTCCTGGCCCACGCCAAGGCCGACGTCGGCCAGGGGCTCGCCCCGGCACCGCCGCCCGAGCCGGAGCCCACCGCCGAGCCGAGCCGGCGGACGGTCGGCTCGGTGCTGCTCAACGTCCTGCTGCCACTGGCCACCTGGGACCGCGGCGACCGCCTGGTCGACCTGATCGGCTGGGGGATCGCCGGGCGCGGCGCCCCCGGCTCGGCCGCCTCCCGCCTGCACCGCGCGCTCCGCCCGCCCCGGCCCGATCTCCAGGTCCGGGAGACGCTGCTCGCGGTCACCGACCGGCGGCTGGTGGTCTGCCGTACCGGCGGGGTCAAGCTGCTGGCCGGTCGCGAGGCCGAGGAACGCGCGCTGGCCGAGACCGCCGTGGCGTGGTCGGCCACCCGGGCGGAGATCGCCTCCGCGCGGGTGGGCTGGCACCGGCTCAACCCGAAGCGGCTGCGGATCGACTTCACCGACGGTTCCTGGCTGTCGTTCACCGTGCCGATCGCCGAGTCCGGCCGACCGCTGCGCGAGGTCGCCGCCGCGCTGTCCGCCTGACCGGACCAGCCCCGCCGGACCGTGGGCCGGGCCGCCGGACCGTGGGCCGGGCCGTCCAGGACCGCGGTCGGCCGTCCACGTCAGCGTGGCCGCGGCCCACGTCCGCGTGCGGCCTGGCCTCCGCGTCAGGCCGTCAGCGGCGCGGGCAGCGGCTCGCGGTGCAGCACGGCCAGGCGGGAGACCGCCCGGGTCAGCACCACATAGAGGCGGTGCAGCCCGCGAGGCTCGGCGGCCACGATCGCGGCCGGCTCGACGACCACCACGTGGTCGTACTCCAGGCCCTTGACCAGCGTCGCCGGGACCACTGTGACGCGCGCCGCGGCCTCGACGTCGTCGGCGGTCGCGGTCTCGACGCCCGCGTCGGCGAGCGCCGCGCGGAGCCGGTCGACCGCGTCGTCGGCGGCGATCACACCGACCGAGCCGTCGTGCGCGAGCGCCGCCCGCACCTCGGCCACCGTCGCGGCCGTCAGGTCCTCGGCGGTACGCACATCCAGCGCGCCGTCGTTGCGCAGCGACCGGGCCGGGGGTACGTCGACGGCGAGCGCCGGCAGCAGCCGGTTCGCGAACGCGACCACGGCGGCCGGCACCCGGAAGCCCACGCTCAGCGGCACCACAGCGGCGTCCGGCTTGCCCAGGTGGGCCAGGGACTCCCGCCAGTCGGTGGCGGCCCAGGGCGCGGTGCCCTGGGCCAGGTCGCCGAGCAGCGTGATCGAGCCGTGCTCGCTGCGCCGGGCGATGGCCCGGCACTGCATCGGGGAGAGGTCCTGCGCCTCGTCGACCACCACGTGCCCGAAGCCGGCGGGCCGTTCCAGCAGCCCGGCCACCTCGTCGATGAGCACCGCGTCGGCGGCGGTCCACCGGGTCGCCTTCGCGGTGCGGGCGACCTTGCCGGACCGGAACAGCTCCTGCTCCTCGGGCGTGAGCAGGCCGTCCGCGGCGGCGGCGAGCGCGTCGGCGTCGGTACGCAGCCGGTGCAGCAGCCCGTCCGGGGTGAGCGCCGGCCAGACCGTGTCGAGCAGGTCGGTGACCGGCTTGATCCGGCTCATCCGGCGCAGCCAGGCGTCGCTCGGTGACTCCGCCCGGCGGGCCTCGGCCTGGCGTTGCAGCAGCCCCACCACCCGTGCCCGGACCCGCTCCCGGCCGGTCGCGTAGGGCAGCCCCTCCTGACGGGTCTCGGTGACCAGCCGGTGCAGCGGGTCGAGCCCGATCCGCCACCGGTACGAGCCGTCCGACACCATGATCGGCTCGGTCGGCGTACCGATGTGGGCGTCGACGGCCCGGCGCAGCACCTCGGCCATCCGGACGTCGTGCTTGAGCACGGCGGCGGCCGGGTCGTCGACCGCGCGGACCGGCACGCGCGTGACCAGGTCCTCCACAGTGGCCTGCTCGACCTCGACCTCACCGAGCGCCGGCAGCACCGCCGCGATGTACGACAGGAACGCCCGGTTCGGCCCGACGATCAGCACACCCGAGCGGCGCAGCCGTTCCCGGTGCAGATAGAGCAGGTATGCGGCGCGGTGCAGCCCGACCGCCGTCTTGCCGGTGCCCGGCGCGCCCTGTACGCAGATCGAGTCGGCAAGATCGGCCCGGACCAGCTCGTCCTGCTCGGGCTGGATGGTGGCCACGATGTCCCGCATCGGGCCGACGCGGGGGCGCTCGATCTCGGCGGTGAGGATGCGGCTGGCGGTGCCGAGTTCCTCGCCCCGGTCCAGGTGCTCGTCCTCGAAGCTGGTCAGCGTCCCGGCGCTGAACCCGAACCGGCGGCGTACGGCGACACCCTGCGGTTCGCGCGCGCTGGCCCGGTAGAACGACCGGGAGACCGGCGCGCGCCAGTCCAGCACCAGGGGCTCGCCCAGCTCGTCGGTGACGTGCCGCCGCCCGACGTGGTACTCCCGCCCGGCGTGGTCCGGGTCGCCGCCGCCGAAGTCCAGGCGGCCGAAGAACAGCGGGGTGGTCGGGTCGTCGGCCAGCTCCTTGACCCGCCGGGCCATGTGCCGGCCGAGCTGCTCGGCGGTGTACGAGTCACCGGCCACCTTGTCGCCGGTGGCGAAGAGCGCCTGGGCGCGTTCCCGCATCCGGGTCAGCGCGGCGCGGGAGGCGTCGAGGTGGGCACGCTCGGCGGCCAGTTCGGCGTCGAGGCCGGGGGTGGCGTCAAGGTCGGTTGCGGGCACTGTGAACTCCGATGGCTCAACTGAGGCTCGCTCGCGTGTCCGGGGCGGTTGGCCTGCTCCCGGCGCGGGGACGTCCGCTGCGGTGCATGCTCACCGCGGCCGTCGGGCGGTCCTCCACGCTACGGGAGCACCGGCAGGTCGCGCCAACGAATTTCCTGATGTCGACCGCGGGGGGCGTGTCCGTCGGCCCGGCCCGACGGCGATCATTGGGGCATGACCGAGGCGCTTCCCGGCAGGAGCAAGGTGACGATCAGCGATCCGCAGGTGATGCGGGCGCTCGCTCACCCGGCCCGCATGGCGATCATGGAACATCTCGGCACGCTGGAGGGCGGTGCGACGGCCACCGAGTGCGCCGAGATCGCCGGGCTGTCGCCGAGCGCGACCAGCTATCACCTGCGCGAGCTGGCGAAGTTCGGGCTGGTCCGGCAGGCGCCCGGCCGGGGTGACGCCCGGGAGCGGGTGTGGCAGGCGGTGAACCCGTCGTATCACGTCGAGGTGGGGCCGGACGCCGACCCGGAGGCGCGTGCCGCCGAGGCGGCCCTGGTCGAGGCGCACATGGTCCGTGACGCCCAGCGGGTCCGGGAGTGGTTGCGCCGCGCGGCGGACGAGTCGCCGGAGTGGTACGCGGCGACCTGGTTCAGCGACAGCGTGCTGCTCCTGACCGCCGAGGAGTTGTCCGAGCTGAACCAGGCGGTCCAGGCGCTGATGGAGCCGTATCGGCGGCGGACCCGGACCGATCCGCCCGCGGGGGCACGGCCGGTGGCGACGCAGTACCGGGCGATGCCTCTCGACTGACAGGGGTTGCGTACGACAGTTGTGAAGGATTACTTTCGAAGTATGTCTTTCACAACTGTCGAGTCGCGCTGGCCTGACGTCTGGTTCGCGGCCACCGCGCGCGGCATCTCCAGTTGCGGGAACTTCCTGGTCACCAGCGCCCTCACGCTCGCGCTCCAGTCCGCCGGAGCCGGTGGGCTCGCCGTCTCCGGGCTGCTGCTCGCCGCGACGCTGCCGCTGGTCGCGCTCGCCCCGCTGACCGGCCGCCTCGCCGACCGGGTGGACAGCCGGGTGCTGCTGATCGCCACCGGCATCGGCCAGGTCGCGACATGTCTGGCGCTCGCCTACGCCCGGGACCCGGTCCTGGTGATCGCGCTCGTGGCGCTGCTGGCCACCGGCCTCGCGGTCTCCCAGCCGGCGATCTCCGCGCTGGTGCCGGCCATGGTGCGGCCCGAGGACCTGCCCCGGGCCGGCGCGCTCAACCAGACCGCCGGCACGCTCGGCGCGCTCGCCGGACCGGCGCTGGCCGGGCTGCTCGTCGGCCAGTTCGGCACCCGGGTGCCGCTGCTCCTCGGCGCGATCAGCTATCTCTCGCTGGTCGCGGCCGGGCTGCTCGTCCGTACCCGCAGGGGAGGCCGCCGGGCGACGGCCGGCGTCACCACGGCGGTCGCGCCACCGTGGCGGCTGCGCCGCGACCCGCTGCTGACGGTGATGGTCGGCAGCGTGGCAGCGGTGATCGGCGCGGTCGGCGCGGTGAACGTGATCGAGGTCTTCTTCATCCGGGAGACACTCGGCAGCAGCGCCACCGTGTACGGCCTGGTCACCGGCTCCTGGACGCTCGGCATCGTGCTCGGCGCGTGGCTGTTCGCCCGGGTCGCCCGCCGGCTCGCCGACGACGGCGCGCTGCTCGGCGCCGGGCTGGTGCTGCTCGGCGGCTGCGGTCTGGCGGTGCTCGTCTCGGCGGCGGTGCCCTCGGCGTGGCTGCTCGTGCCGATCTGGCTGCTGGGCGGTGTGGGCAACGGCGGCGACAACGTCTTCAACAACCTGCTGCTGGCCCGGCGGGTGCCGGAGGCGGCCCGTGGCCGGGCGTTCGCGTTCTTCGGGGCGGCCGCCCAGGGCGCCGCGATGGGCGGCTACCTGGTCGGTGGCCTGCTCCTGGAGGTGGCCGGCCCGCGCGTGCTCGTCGCCGGATGCGGCGTGGCCGGACTGCTCGTGGTCGTGGCGCTGGCCTGGCCGGTGCGTCGCGCGGTACGCGCCGAGCGGGCCGCCGTCGCCCGCGCGGCCACGCCCGGCGCCGTCGCCGTGGCAGGCGGTTAGGCGCCGCCGGGGTGCGTAGTTCGCCACTCGATCGGATCCCCCGGCGGCGAGGTCGGAGCCACGGCGATACGGTCGGGTCATGGCCGACCGCATCGCCCGCCCCCGGGTGGGGCACATCCAGTTCCTCAACTGCCTGCCCATCTACTGGGGGCTGATGCGGTCCGGCGCGCTCATCGACGTCGACCTGCACAAGGACTCGCCGGACCGGCTGAGCGCCGACCTGGTCGCCGGTGACCTGGACATCGGCCCGATCACGCTCGTGGAGTTCCTCAAGCACGCCGACGATCTGCTGCTCCTGCCCGACCTGGCGGTGGGCAGCGACGGGCCGGTGCTCTCGGTGAACGTGGTGTCCACCCGCCCGCTGGGCGAGCTGGACGGCGCCCGGGTCGCGCTCGGCTCCACGTCGCGTACCGGGGTGCTGCTGGCCCAGCTGCTGCTCGCCGAGCGGCACGGGGTGCGCCCGGAGTACTTCCGCTGCCCGCCGGACCTGACCCAGATGTTGCTGGAGGCCGACGCCGGGGTGCTCATCGGCGACGTGGCGCTGCGCGCGCTCTACGAGGCGCCGGCCAAGGGCCTCGAAGTGACCGACCTGGGGCAGGCGTGGCACGACTGGACCGGTCTGCCCATGGTGTTCGCCGTCTGGGCGGTACGCCGCGAGTTCGCCGCCGCCCACCCCGGCCTGGTCAAGGAGGTGCACGAGGCGTTCCTGCGCTCGCGTGACCTGTGCCTGGCCGAGCTGGACCAGGTGGCGGAGGCGGCGGCCCGCTGGGAGACGTTCGACGCGGCGACGCTCGCCACGTACTTCCGGGCGCTCGACTTCTCGCTGGGTGAGCGGCAGGTGGCCGGGCTGCGCGAGTTCGCCCGCCGGGCGGCCGCGTACGGGGAGGTGCCGGCGTTGCCGGCCGACGGCCCGGAGTTCTTCCAGGGCTGAGCGCGGCGCGCGGCTCAGGGCGCCGGGCGCAGCAGCGCCTTGGTGATCCGTTCGCAGGCGTCCATGCCGTACTCCCAGCCGCCCTCGACGCCGAACGGGGTGCGCAGCATCACGCCCATCGTCCAGGTGTCGCCGATGGCCAGGCAGTTGACGTGGTACTCCTCTTCCTTGTCCCGGTCGATCCACCCGTTCTTGATGGCGATCTTCTTCTGCTGGGCCGCCGGGAACGCCTTGCGGATGCCGAAGTCGCCGGGAGCGCGGACCTGGCGCATCTCGCTGAGCAGCCACTTGGTCCACTTCGGCCCGGCCGCGCGGCCGTCGTCGATGCAGAGACCGAGGCGGGCGGTGTCCCGAGGGGACAGCTCGGTGCGGCTCCAGCCGCCGTCGGAGGCGACCTCGCTGTCGGTCAGCTTGCAGATCGAGATCAGCCGCTCGATCGAGTCCGAGCCGCCGACGCTCTCGTAGAACTCCTGCGCCCGGGTGTTGTCGCTGTCACGGATGATCTTCGTGGCGTCGGCCAGCTTCGCGTCGCTCGGCGTCCTGCCGTCCTCGGCGCTCAGGCGCAGGTAGTCGGCCACCACCCAGGACTTGATCAGGGACGCCGTCGTGCTCGTCTCGCCCATGTTCGACGAGCCGATGATCTTCCCGGTGCGCTTGTCCAGCACGGACCAGGCGTACCAGCCCTTGATCTTGAGGCTGTCCAGGTTCTTCGCCTGGAACGGCAGCGGTTCGAGCGACCGCGAGGGGGCGACGCGCGGCGCGTTGCGGTCGACGGATTGCTGCGCCGACCGCTCGCTCGTCGGCTCGGGGTGAGAGTTCGCGGTGGCCTCCAGCGGTGAGCCGGGGATCACGCGCAGGGAGAGGCCGAGCAGGCCGACGAGGACCGCAGCCAGGGCGCTGAACGCGAGCGGGCGCCGATAGCTGCCGGGCCGACGCCGGGCACCGGCCATCAGAGCTTCCCGACCGGTTGCTGCGGCACCTTGAGCGCGGCGCCGGGCTGCGGCGTCACGAGCTGGGTGGCGACGGCGGCGCACATCTTCGCACCGTACGGCAGACCGGAGCGGCCCGGGTACCGCATCATCACGGCGAGACTCCACTTGTCGGTGAACGCCAGGCAGCTGACGTGCCAGTTGCCGTCGTAGGCGAGCTGCGTCCAGCCGTTCTTCATGTGCACCGGCCCCTGCGACTTGATCGTCGCCGGCAGGCCGTCGATGATGCCCCACCGACCGCCGCCGGACCGCTCGCCCTGCTTGCTGACGCTGCCGGCGACCTTGGTCATCTCGCTGAGCAGCCACTCGGTCCACTTGGGGCCGGCGGCGCGGCCGTCGGCGATGCAGTCGCCGAGGCGGGCCGCGTCCCGGGGGGACATCTCGGTGAAGCTCCACCAGCCCTTGTAGTCGGGCACGTCGCCGGGCCTGGTGTCGGTCAGGCCGCAGATCCGGATCGCCCGCGCGATGACCGGGTCCGGCTTGCCGCCCGGCTGGGGCCTGTAGGAGCCGCCCGCCGCCCGGTAGACCGCGTTGGCGCCGTCGTCGTCGCTGTCCCGGATCGCGAGGATCGCCGCCTTCTTGAGCCCGGCACTCGGCTGCTTGTCGCCGAGCTGGCGAAGGTAGTCCGCGACGATCCAGGCCTTGAGCATCGACTCGGTGGAGCTGGTCTGGTTCATGTTCTTCGCGCCGGTGACCGTGCCGGTCTCGCGGTCCATCAGGGCCCAGGAGAGGAACTCACCCTTGAAGTTCACCGACACCGGGGCGTCGGCGAGCGTCGGGGGCGCCGGCGCGGTCGGTGCCGGCGCCGGGACCTGCTCGCCGCCGCCGAGGCCGCCCGCGCCGTCTCCGCCGGAGAGCTTCGCGTACGCGGCCGGCACCAGCATGACGCCACCGATGATGATCGCCACGATGGCGACCGCCATGGTCACGCGAGGTCGCATGAGTGGTGAGCTCCAGATGTCTGGCCGGGGGGACCGGCACTTCCGCATGGGTTCGGCCCGGTCGCCACTAGGCCGGGGGACGATGGCCTGAACGGTGACGATCATGAAGCCGAACGGTTTGCCGGTCGGAAGTCTACTTCCGGACAGCCTTGATGCCAGGTCTCGACACCCGTGACTTTGCCGGGTGGGCGGGATATTGAGCCGCTTTGCGGTCCTTGGGGGATTTCTTCTTTTCCAAGTGATCGACATCACAGCTACCAGGGCCGATGTCGGCACGCGTATGCCCGGTGACGCGCGGTGGCCCTCGAAACCTGTTACACCCTCTGGTGTCATTCGTGGCGAGCTGTAACACTGGCTGCATGTATGGCAACGACTTCGCCCCGCCGGAGGACGCTCCGGGCGGCGGCCTGCTCGGCGAGGTGGAGGCGGCGGAGGCCGCGCTGCGCGAGGCGGCGGCGCGGGCCCGGCGTGGCGGCGCGGCCCCGGACGAGGACGTCGAGGCGTACTTCGCCGACGTCATCAACGCGGACCAGAAGATCGAGCCCCGCGACTGGATGCCCGAGGCGTACCGCAGGACGCTGATCCGGCAGATCGCCCAGCACGCCCACTCCGAGATCATCGGCATGCAGCCGGAGGGCAACTGGATCAGCCGGGCGCCCTCGCTCAAGCGCAAGGCGATCCTGCTGGCCAAGGTGCAGGACGAGGCCGGTCACGGCCTCTACCTCTACGCGGCCGCCGAGACGCTCGGCATCAGCCGCGACGAGTTGGTGGAGCTGCTGCTCGACGGGCGGCAGAAGTACAGCTCGATCTTCAACTACCCGACCCTGACCTGGGCCGACGTGGGTGCGATCGGCTGGCTGGTGGACGGCGCGGCGATCGTCAACCAGGTGCCGCTGTGCCGCTGCTCGTACGGGCCGTACGCCCGGGCGATGATCCGGGTCTGCAAGGAGGAGTCGTTCCACCAGCGCCAGGGCTACGAGATCCTGCACACGCTGGCGCACGGCACCCCGGCGCAGAAGGCGATGGCGCAGGACTCGGTGGACCGCTGGTGGTACCCGTCACTGGCCATGTTCGGCCCGCCGGACGGCGACTCGACGCACAGCGCCCAGTCCATGGCCTGGAAGATCAAGCGTTTCTCCAACGACGAGCTGCGCCAGCGCTTCGTCGACATGTGCGTCGGCCAGGCGGAGGTGCTCGGCCTCACCCTGCCCGACCCGGACCTGCGCTGGAACGACGAGCGGCAGGCGTACGACTACACCCAGCCCGACTACGCCGAGCTGATGCGGGTGATCAAGGGTGACGGGCCGTGCAACCGGGAGCGCATGGCGCACCGGCGCAAGGCGCACGCCGACGGCGCGTGGGTACGGGAGGCCGCCGCGGCGTACGCCGCGAAGCGGGCGGAGCGAAAGGAACCGGTGGCGGCATGAGCGAACGCACCGAGCGGAGCGAGGGCCGTGAGGGCATGCCCAGTCGGCACGGCATGAGCGAACGCACCGAGCGGAGCGAGGGCCGTGAGGGCATGCCCGGTCGGCTCGGCATGAGCAGCTCGTCCTCTCCCCTGTGGGAGGTCTTCGTGCGGGCCCGCCGTGGCCTGTCGCACACCCACGTCGGCAGCCTGCACGCCCCCGACGCCGAGCTGGCCCTGCGCAACGCCCGGGATCTCTACACCCGCCGCCAGGAGGGCGTCTCCATCTGGGTGGTGCCGGCGAGCGCGATCACCGCGTCCAGCCCGGACGAGAAGGACGCGTTCTTCGACCCGGCCGCCGACAAGGTCTACCGCCACCCGACGTTCTACGAGGTCCCCGAAGGGGCGGCCCACCTATGAGCCGGTTCGACTTCACGCTGGCCGTCGGCGACGACGCGCTGATCGCGGCGCAGCGCCTCGGTGAGTGGACCTCCCGCGCGCCGGAGATGGAGGAGGACATCGCGCTCGCGAACATCGCCCTCGACCAGCTCGGCGCGGCGCGGCTGCTGCTCACGTACGCGGGCGAACTGGAGGGCGCGGGCCGCGACGAGGACGACCTGGCCTACCTGCGCGACGACCGCGAGTTCCGCAACTGCCTGCTGGTCGAGCTGCCCAACGGCGACTTCGGCGTGACCATGGCGAAGCTGTTCTTCCTGGCCGCCTACCAGGTGCCGCTCTACTCGGCGCTGGCCGGCTGCGCGGACGAACGGCTCGCGGCGGTCGGGGCGAAGGCGCGCAAGGAGTCGGCGTACCACCTGGACCACGCCGCGCTGTGGGTGAAGCGGCTCGGCGACGGCACCGAGGAGTCGCACCGGCGCATGCAGGACGCCGTCGACCAGGTGTGGCCGTACGTCCACGAGCTGTTCGCCCCGGACCCGGCGGCGCCGGTCGACCCGTCCACCCTTCGGGCCGACTTCGACGCCACCGTGTCCGCCGTGCTGGACGAGGCCACGCTGACCCGGCCGGAGACCGGCTGGGCGCCCGGCGGCGGCCGGGACGGCCTGCACACCGAGCACCTCTCGTACCTGCTCGCCGAGATGCAGGTGCTGCACCGCGCCCACCCCGGAGCGAGCTGGTGAGCGCGAGGAGTGCAGCGGAGCGGAGCCCCGCAGTCGTGAACGGAGGGTGGCGCTGGTGACCGACGCCAGGGCGGCCGCGGCGGCGGTGGTGGATCCGGAGATCCGGGTCATCACCATCGACGAGCTGGGCATCCTTCGCGCGGTCGACGAGGAACCGGGCACCGGCCGGGTCGTCGTCACCATCACCCCCACCTACACCGGCTGCCCGGCCATGGACGTGATCCGGGAGGACATCCGCCGGGCGCTGGCCGCCGCCGGGCATCCGGACGCCGAGGTCCGTACCGTCTACCACCCGGCGTGGAGCACCGACTGGATCTCCGACAGCGGCCGGGCCAAGCTCGAAGCCGCCGGCATCGCCCCGCCCGCGCCGCGCGGCGACGACACGGTGGTGCCGCTGACCCTGGCCGTACGCTGTCCGCGCTGCGGGTCGCCGGAGACCACCCAGATCAGCCGCTTCGGCTCCACCGCGTGCAAGGCGCTGTGGCGCTGCCGCTCCTGTTCCGAACCCTTCGACCACCTGAAGGCGCTGTGACTGTCACCATCACCCGGCCGGTGCGCCGCCGGCCGGTCTTCCACCCGCTGCCCGTCACCGCCGTGGACCGGCTCACCGACGACTCGGTGTCGATCACGTTCGCGGTACCGGAGGCGCTGCGCGAGACGTTCGCGTTCTCAGCCGGGCAGCACCTCACCGTCCGCCGCCCGGCCGGCGCCGACGGCGAGGAGGTGCGGCGGTCGTACTCGATCTGCTCCACCCCGGACGAGCTGGTCCGGCACGGCCGGTTGCGGATCGGGGTGCGTGAGGTGCCGGGTGGGGCGTTCTCCGCGTACGCGTGCGGCGCGCTGCGGGGCGGCGACACCGTCGAGGTGCTGCCGCCGCTGGGCCACTTCACCTCCGCGTTCACCCCGGACCGGGTCCGCCGGTACGGCGCGGTGGTCGCCGGCTCCGGCATCACCCCGGTCCTCGGGCTGGCCGCGACCGCGCTGGCCATCGAGCCGCGCAGCACGTTCACGCTCGTGTACGGCAACCGCACGGCGAACTCGGTGATGTTCGCCGAGGAGCTGGCCGACCTGAAGGACCGCTACCCGACCCGGCTGCACCTGGTGCACGTGCTGTCCCGGGAGATGGGCGAGTCGGCGCTGCTGTCCGGGCGGATCGACGCCGACCGCCTGACCCGGCTGCTCGACACACTCGTGCCCGGTGACGAGATCGAGGAGTGGTTCCTCTGCGGCCCGTACGGCATGGTGGTGGACGCCAAGGCGGTGCTCGCGGGTCGCGGCGTGCCGGATGCGGCGGTGCACACCGAGCTGTTCCACGTCGACGCCCCGCCGGAGCCGGTCCGGCGCGAGACCGACCGGCCCGGGTCCGGCACCGAGGTGACGATCCTGCTGGACGGCCGCTCGTCCAGTTTCACGATGGGCCGGGACGAGCGGGTGCTCGACGCGGCTCTGCGGGTGCGCGGCGAGTTGCCGTACGCGTGCAAGGGCGGCGTGTGTTCGACCTGCCGGGCCAAGGTGACGGCCGGTGAGGTGACGATGGCGCGCAACTACGCGCTGGAGCCCGACGAGGTGGCCGCCGGTTACGTGCTGACCTGCCAGTCCAGCCCGGTCACCGAAGAGTTGACAGTCGACTACGACGCGTGAGCTGACCGGCGGGGCGGCACCCGCCGATCAGTACGGCAGCGGCAGCGGCGCCGATGCCTGACGCCCCCGGGCCCGGCGGACGTGGCCGCGCCATCCGGCGAGGAGCGCGAACAGCGTCCAGCCGACCGCGCCGAACACGAGCATGGCCCGCTTGCCGGCGGCATCGACGTCCTCGGCGTCGGCCAGTTCCACCTGCCGCCGCGGGTCGGTGAGCACGGTGAGCTGCTGGCCGACCCGGTAGTCGGGAGCGCTGCCCTGGTAGACGAGTGGCTCGTCGAGCGGACCGGAGTCGCTGCGGAGCGCGAACTCGTGCCGTTTGCCGGACGTCTGCACGTCGGTGATGGTGACCTGCTGGGCGACGCCCCGCTCCTGCAGCACCGCCTCGGGGGCGAGCTGCACGCTTCCCACCAGCACGAAGAGGGCCGGCACCACCGACAGGACAGCCAGCCACCAGGCCCGGTGCAGCAGGCGCAGGGCGACGGTGAAGGCGAAGCAGCCGACCAGGCCGAGGCAGATCGGCACGGCCTGGGACAGCCCGACCGTCAGGTAGCCGACGAGCGTGTTCACCGCGATCACGGCGAGGCCGAGGCCGGCCACCACCGCCGTCAGCACGAGGGACCAGAGGGCGGGGCGGGCACCGGCCACGACGACCGGGGTGGGCGGATGCGATGCGACGGACACGCGGCGAGCCTAGGAGACGGGCGCAAGATCCCTCGCGCCCGTCGCCCGGCGCGGGTCAGCTCGGCGCCTTGACCTGACCGTCGAAGGCGATGCTGCGCCAGAGGTCGAACTGGCGGTCGTTGCCGACGAGCGGGTTGCCGACGAGCGCGACGGCGGCGAAGACCTCTTCGTCGTTGCGGAGCAGGCGGAAGTAGCCGGGGCCGACCAGGGCGATGCCCCGGTTGGTGGACTGGATGAGTTTCATGTCGTCCTTCCAGAGTTCGAGGGGCGGGTTCCCGGTGAGCTGCCGGGCGACGTCGGAGCGCATCGTGTCGAGGTCGATGAAGGAGGGATCGATCTTGCCGGTGGTGCTGGTCTCCCGGTGGCCGCGCGCATGGGAGGCGTCGCGGCCCAGCCGGCGCAGTACGGCGGCGGTGGCGAGCACCGAGGCGGAGTACTGAGCGGGCGTCATCCGCTGGTCGACCCCGTTGTAGTCGATCTCCCAGCCGACCATCAGCGTGTTGCCGTCGCCGGCCGGGATCGGGCCGCTGCCGCGGCTTCTTCCGGCGTGGTTGGCCCGCCCGCCGGAGATGACGTGGAACACACCGTGGTAGTCGACGAGCGCGTGGCAGAGCGGGCCGGGGAGGTCGGAGCGGCCGTTGATGCAGATGCCCAGCGCGGGGTGCGGGTTGGTGGCGCCGGAGGTCGAGGCGGTGTGGTGCCAGAGCACGCCGATCGGGTCGAACGAGCTGCCGGCGACGCGGCCGAGCCAGTTGCCCTCCTCCACCACTGTGACGCCGGCCGAGCGCAGCACGTCGGCGAGCCACGGGATGGTGGCCATCAGCGCTCCAGCAGGTCGGCGAGGCACTCCGGCGCGCGGGTTGTGGCCGCCACGGCGGGGCGGGGGGTCGCGGCGAGGGCCAGTCCGCCGGCAGCGAGGGGAGCCAGGACGAGGAAGGCGCGCCGGCGGAGGGCGCGCCCCGTTCGGGGTAAGGGTTCGTCAATCATCGATGCATCGTAGTTGGTCGATGGAATTCCCGGGGGGAGTGGCGCTCGTCACCGTGTCTCCCGCGCCGGATCCCCTGGGTGGGCCGGTCGAGGGCGAGGGCGGTCGGCGTACGCTCGGGAGTGTGACGGCGAACCGGGAGATCGACGACATCCTGCAACGCGGCGCGGACGGCGGGCGGATCACGCCCGAGGAGGCGCTGCTGCTCTACACCGACGCGCCCTTCCACGCGCTGGGCGAGGCGGCCGACGCGGTACGGCGGCGCCGCTACCCGGACAACATCGTCACGTACCTGATCGACCGCAACATCAACTACACGAACGTCTGCGTGACGGCGTGCAAGTTCTGTGCGTTCTACCGGGCCCCCAAGCACAAGGAGGGCTGGACCCACCCGACCGAGGAGATCCTGCGCCGTTGCGGCGAGGCGGTCGAGCTGGGCGCCACCCAGGTCATGCTCCAGGGCGGGCACCACCCGGACTACGGCGTCGAGTACTACGAGGAGCTGTTCTCCTCGGTCAAGAAGGCGTACCCGCAGCTCGCCATCCACTCGATCGGCCCGAGCGAGATCCTGCACATGGCCAAGGTCTCCGGCGTGAGCCTGGACGAGGCCATCGCCCGGATCAAGGCCGCCGGCCTGGACTCGATCGCCGGTGCCGGCGCCGAGATGCTGCCGGACCGCCCGCGCAAGGCGATCGCGCCGCTGAAGGAGTCCGGCGCCCGCTGGCTGGAGGTCATGGAGCTGGCGCACCGGCAGGGCCTGGAGTCGACCGCCACCATGATGATGGGCACCGGCGAGACCAACGCCGAGCGCATCGAGCACCTGCGGATGATCCGCGACGTGCAGGACCGCACCGGCGGTTTCCGGGCCTTCATCCCGTGGACGTACCAGCCGGAGAACAACCACCTCAAGGGCCGTACCCAGGCGACCACGCTGGAGTACCTGCGCCTGGTCGCGGTGGCCCGCCTGTTCTTCGAGACGGTGCCGCACCTCCAGGCGTCCTGGCTGACCACCGGCAAGGACGTCGGGCAGCTCGCGTTGCACATGGGCGTGGACGACCTCGGCTCGATCATGCTGGAGGAGAACGTCATCTCCTCGGCCGGCGCCCGGCACCGGTCCAACCTGCACGAGCTGATCGGCATGATCCGGTCGGCCGACCGGATCCCGGCCCAGCGGGACACGCTCTACAACCGGCTCGCGGTGCACCACACGCCCGCCGACGACCCGAGCGACGACCGGGTGGTCTCGCACTTCTCGTCGATCGCCCTGCCCGGCGGCGGGGCCGGGAAGTCGCTGCCGCTGGTCGAGGTCAACTGACCCGGTTCCGCCGTTCGGCCGGTCGGCGTCCGTCGTGCGGCCGGAGCTCCGCCCGTTTCCGGTGAAGCTTGCGCCAGGGGTCTTCACCTGCGTGATCACCGGCGGCTAGCCTGCCCGCGCGACACCACCGATCCGGGCCGCGAGCAGGCTGGTAACAGGTCGGCGGCGACCCGGTCGAGCACGGCCCGGTGAGCCGGCGACGCCATTACGCTTGCGGCGTCCGCCGGACCGTCGTCCTCCATCGGCCCATGAGGGCCGTTCATATAACGCACCGCGGCAGGGGCGGGATGGGTGACCATCCCGCCCCTGCCGTCTGCCGGGATCGATGGGAACAACGGCCGCGTACCCGGGGGGAGGCGGGGGTGGCGCGGCTGGCAGAGTGGAGGGGTGAGTCGTACCCCGCAGGGCCAGCGCGCCAGCCTGGACAAGCAGCCGCACGAGGTCGCCGCGATGTTCGACGGCGTCGCGGCCCGCTACGACCTGACGAACACCGTGCTCTCGTTCGGGCAGGACCGGTCCTGGCGGCGGGCCACCCGGGCGGCGCTCGGGCTGCGCCCGGGTGAGCGGGTGCTGGACGTGGGCGCCGGCACCGGTGTGTCGACCGAGGAACTGGCCCACTCCGGGGCGTACGCGGTCGGCGCGGACCTGTCGCTGGGCATGCTGTACGCCGGCAAGCGCACCCGCCCGTCGGTGCCGCTGCTGGCCGGGGACGCGCTGCGGCTGCCGTTCGCCGACGCCAGCTTCGACGCGGTCACCATCTCCTTCGCGCTGCGCAACGTCAACGACACCGACGCGGCGCTGGCCGAGCTGGCCCGGGTCACGCGGCCGGGTGGGCGGCTGGTGGTCTGCGAGTTCAGCACCCCGGTCAACCCGGCGTTCCGCACCGTCTACCTGTCGTACCTCATGCGGTCGTTGCCGGCGGTGGCCCGCGCGGTGTCGAGCAACCCGGACGCGTACGTCTACCTGGCGGAGTCGATCCGGGCCTGGCCGGACCAGGCGGCGCTGGCCGCGCGGATCGGCGCGGCCGGCTGGGGCCGGGTGGCGTGGCGCAACCTGACCGGCGGCGTCGTGGCGTTGCACCGGGCCGTCCGAAACTGACCGTCCGACCGGCGGACACTCGGTCATTTCGTGAATATCCGGTTTTGGTCTACTTTGTCCCGTAGGCTCGCCCCCATGACGGGACCAGACCAGGCCGCCACCGACGACGACGCCGCCGAGCTGATCGCGCAGCTCCGCGAGTTGGCCGGCGCGGATCCCGCCGATGTCCGGCAGGTCGTCGCCGAGGTGCTCGCCGCGCTGGACCGGGCCGCCGGTGGCGCGTTGCGCGACCATCTGCCCGAGGCCATCCGGCTCGACGCCGGACTCGGACCGGCCGCGCAGGCGCGCCCCTGACCGGTCCCGACGCTCTTACCGGCGCGTTTCCGCTAAGTTAGGCCCCCCTCAGCGCGTACTGGTGTAACGCCGGTCATAGACTCCAACCGGATCGGCTTGTGAAGCATTTCACGAGCATGCGGGAGGAGGCGCGGATGACCGCGGTGGAGAACGACGCCGACGTCATCGTCGTGGGCGCCGGTCCCGGAGGATCGGCCACGGCGTACCACCTGGCGCGGCACGGCGTACGCGTGCTGCTGCTGGAGAAGACGGAATTTCCCCGGGAGAAGGTCTGCGGTGACGGGCTCACGCCCCGCGCCGTGCGGCAGCTGATCCGGATGGGCGTGGACACCTCGCCCGAGGCGGGCTGGCTGCACAACAAGGGCCTGCGGGTGATCGGTGGCGGAGTACGCCTGGAGCTGGACTGGCCCGACCTGGCCAGCTTCCCCAACTACGGCCTGGTGCGGACCCGGCTCGACTTCGACGACCTGCTCGCCCAGCGCGCGGTCGCCGCCGGGGCGAAGCTGCAGACCAGCGTCAACGTCCTCGGGCCGGTGCTCGGCGCCGACGACCGGGTCGTCGGCGTGCAGGCCGAGGTCGGCCCGGACAAGGAACCCGCCACGTTCCACGCGCCGCTCGTGGTCGCCGCCGACGGCGTCTCCGGCCGCTTCCCGCTCGCCCTCGGGCTGGCCAAGCGGGAGGACCGCCCGATCGGCGTGGCCGTCCGCCGCTACTACCGCTCGCCCGCCAAGCACGACGACGACTACCTGGAGTCCTGGCTGGAGCTGCGGGCCAAGGGCAACGACGCGCTGCTGCCCGGCTACGGCTGGATCTTCGGCCTCGGCGACGGCCGGGTGAACGTCGGCCTGGGCGTGCTCAACTCCTCCTCGGCGTTCGGCAAGACGAACTACCGCAAGCTGCTCACCGACTGGCTCGCGAACACCCCCGAGGACTGGGGGATGACCGACGAGTCCAACGCGGAGGGTCCGATCCTCGGCGCCGCGCTGCCGATGGGCTTCAACCGGGTACCGCACTACACCCGCGGCGTGCTGCTCGTCGGCGACTCCGGCGGCATGGTCAACCCCTTCAACGGCGAGGGCATCGCGTACGCGATGGAGTCCGGCGAGATGGCCGCGGAGGTCGTGGTGCAGGCGCTCGCCCGCCCGGCCGGCGCGGAGCGGGAGCGGGCGCTGATGGCGTACCCGCAGGAGCTGAAGGCCCGCTTCGGCGGCTACTACCGGCTCGGCGGCGTCTTCGTGAAGCTCATCGGCCGGCCCGAGATCATGCGGATGGCAACCAAGCACGGCATGCCGCACCCGATGCTCATGCGCTTCGTGCTCAAGCTGCTGGCCAACCTGACCGACCCGCGCGGCGGGGACGCGATGGACCGGGTCATCAACGCGATGACGAAGGTGGCTCCGGCCGTGTAGAGACGACCGGCCCGGGGCCGAAAGCCCACGAGCCGGACAGAGATCGACCCCGCCGACCGAGGTCGTGAGGGACGTGAATAGTGTGATTTTGGCCAACCACCGAGGTCAGGGAAGGACGAGCAGGGGACAACGATGACGCTCTCTCCTTACGCACCCATCATCGGGCTGTTCGCCCTCGCTGCGGCGTTCGCGCTGTTCTCCGTGGCCGCTGCCCGACTCGCCGGCCCGCGGCGTCTCAACAAGGCCAAGCTCGAGGCGTACGAGTGTGGCATCGAGCCGAGCCCGCAGCCGGTCGGCGGCGGCCGGTTCCCGATCAAGTTCTACCTGACGGCGATGCTCTTCATCGTCTTCGACATCGAGATCATCTTCCTCTACCCCTGGGCGGTCTCCTTCGACGCCCTGCCGATCTTCGGCTTCGTGGAGATGGTCCTGTTCATCGTCGCGGTCTTCGTCGCATACGCCTACGTCTGGCGGCGCGGCGGCCTGGACTGGGACTGAGGAGGTAGCAGATGGGCATCGAGGAGAAGCTCCCCTCCGGCGTCCTGCTCACCAGCGTCGAGAAGCTGGTCAACTGGACGCGGAAGACCTCGGTCTGGGGTGCCACGTTCGGTCTGGCCTGCTGCGCCATCGAGATGATGGCGGCGGGCGGCCCGCACTACGACATGGGCCGCTGGGGCATGGAGGTCTTCCGCGCCTCGCCCCGGCAGGCGGACCTGATGATCGTGGCCGGCCGGGTGAGCCAGAAGATGGCTCCGGTCCTGCGCCAGATCTACGACCAGATGGCCGAGCCCCGCTGGGTCATCTCGATGGGCGTCTGCGCCAGCAGCGGCGGCATGTTCAACAACTACGCCATCGTGCAGGGCGTCGACCACGTCGTCCCGGTCGACATGTACCTCCCCGGCTGCCCGCCCCGGCCGGAGATGCTCATCGACGCGGTTCTCAAGCTGCGCGAGAAGATCATGCACGAGCCGCTGGGCCCGAACGGCCGCAAGATGGCCGAGGCCCGCCTGGCGCGCGGTGACGTGCCGGTGGTGCCGTACGGCTCGATGCCCTCGTCGTACCGCAGCGACAAGGCCCGCCGTGCCGAGTGGACGAAGGCGGTCCGCGAGGGGCGCGAGGAGCAGCTTCGGATCGAGAACTGGATGAAGGCGCAGAACCACCTTCAGGCGTCGCATAGGGGCCCGAAATGACCGCACCGAACGACAGGAACAACGACGGCGGGGTGCCGGTACCCACCACCCCGGCCGGTGCCAGCTCCACCGCCCCGGCGGAGTACCCGCCGGCCAGCCCGGCCGGTCGGGGCATGTTCGGCAACCAGGGCACCGGTGACGTCTCCGGCTACGGCGGCCTGGTCCGCCAGCGCCAGCCGATCGAGGAGGCGGCCCGGCCGTACGGGAGCTACTTCGACGAGGTGCGGGACGCGCTGGAGGAGGCGTACCCGGACTTCGGCGACGCGATCGAGAAGGTCGTGGTCGACCGGGGCGAGCTGACCCTGCACGTCCGGCCGGAGCGGATCGCCGAGGTCTGCCAGGTCATGCGCGACGACCTCGCGCTGCGCTTCGAGCTGCTCTCGTCGGTGTCCGGCGTGGACTACCTGGGCGCGGAGCGCCGCCTGCACGTGGTCTACCAGCTCACCTCGATGACCTACCGCCGCAGCGTCCGGCTGGAGGTGGCGGTCTCCGCCGAGGAGCCGCACGTCCCGAGCGTCACCGCCGTCTACCCGACCGCCGACTGGCAGGAGCGGGAGACGTACGACATGTTCGGCGTCGTCTTCGACGGTCACCCCGCCCTGACCCGGATCCTCATGCCGGACGACTGGGAGGGGCACCCGCAGCGCAAGGACTACCCGCTGGGCGGCGTCCCCGTCGAGTACAAGGGTGCGGAGATCCCCCCGCCGGACAAGCGGCGGTCGTACCAGTGAGCGCGAGGAGTGCAGCGAAGCGGAGCCCCGCAGTCGCGAACGGAGGGTTGGCACTGTGACCACGTCGAACTACGCGACCGAGCGCGAGACGACCGAGGGCAAGGTCTTCACCGTCACCGGCGGGGACTGGGACGAGGTCGTCTCCGGCACGGACCCGATCAACGACGAGCGGATCGTCGTCAACATGGGTCCGCAGCACCCGTCCACCCACGGCGTGCTCCGGCTGGTCCTGGAGCTGGAGGGCGAGACGGTCCGCGAGGCCCGCTCGGTCATCGGCTACCTGCACACCGGCATCGAGAAGAACCTGGAGTACCGCAACTGGGTCCAGGGCTCGACGTTCGTGACCCGGATGGACTACCTCGCGCCGCTGTTCAACGAGACGGCGTACGCGCTCGCGGTGGAGAAGCTGCTCGGCATCACCGACGACATCACCGAGCGGGCCACCACCATCCGCGTGCTGATGATGGAGCTCAACCGCGTCTCGTCGCACCTGGTCTGGCTGGCGACCACCGCCATGGAGCTGGGCGCGATCAACATGATGCTGTACGGCTTCCGCGAGCGGGAGTACGTCCTCGACATCTTCGAGACCATCACCGGCCTGCGGATGAACCACGCGTACGTGCGGCCGGGCGGTGTGGCGCAGGACGTGCCGGACGACGCGATCCGCAAGATCCGCGACTTCCTCCAGCTGATGCCGAAGCGGCTCAAGGAGTACGAGAACCTGCTGTCCGGCCAGCCGATCTGGCTGGAGCGTACGCAGCACGTGGCGGTGCTCGACGTGACCGCCTGCATGGCGCTCGGCGTCACCGGCCCGGTGCTGCGGTCCGCGGGCCTCGCCTGGGACCTGCGCAAGACCATGCCGTACTGCGGTTACGAGACGTACGAGTTCGACGTGCCGACGCACACCGACGGTGACGTGTGGGGCCGCTACCTGGTGCGGGTGGCGGAGATCCGCGAGTCGCTGAAGCTGATCGAGCAGGCGCTGGACCGCCTGAAGCCCGGCCCGGTGATGGTGTCCGACAAGAAGATCGCCTGGCCGGCGCAGCTCGCCATCGGCGTGGACGGCATGGGCAACTCGCTCGAGCACGTCGCCAAGATCATGGGTCAGTCGATGGAGTCGCTGATCCACCACTTCAAGCTCGTCACCGAGGGCTTCCGGGTTCCGCCGGGCCAGGTGTACGTCGGCATCGAGTCGCCCCGCGGCGAGCTGGGCGTGCACGCGGTGTCCGACGGCGGCACCCGGCCCTACCGGGTGCACTACCGGGAGCCGAGCTTCGTCAACCTCCAGGCCCTCCCGGCGATGGCCGAGGGCGGCCTGATCGCCGACGTGATCGCCGGCGGCGCCTCGCTGGACCCCGTGATGGGTGGTTGTGACCGATGAGCTTTTCCGAAACGACTCGCGCCCGCGCGCGGGAGATCATCGCCCGGTACCCGGCGGACCGGTCCCGCTCGGCGCTGCTGCCGCTGCTGCACCTGGTCCAGTCCGAGGAGGGCTACGTCTCTCCGGCCGGTGTCGAGTTCTGCGCCGAGGTGCTCGGGCTCAACAAGGCCCAGGTCGGCGCCGTCGCCACCTTCTACACCATGTACAAGCGCAAGCCCACCGGTGAATACCTGGTGAGCGTCTGCACCAACACGATGTGCGACGTGCTCGGCGGGCAGAAGGTCTACGACACCCTCGCCGAGCACCTCGGTGTGGGGCACGAGGAGACCACCGCCGACGGGAAGATCACCCTGGAGCACGCCGAGTGCCTGGCGGCGTGCGACTACGGCCCGGTGATGACGGTCAACTACGACTTCTTCGACAACGTGGAGCCGCAGGCCGCGCTCGACGTGGTCGAGGAGCTGCGCGCCGGCGGCCGGCCGATGCCGACCCGTGGGGCGCGGCTCTGCACGCTCAAGGAGATGGCGGTCCAGCTCGCCGGTTTCGCCGACGAGCGCGACGGCGCGGTGGCTGACGGCGGGCCGGGCGAGCCGAGCCTGCGCGGCCTGCGCCTGGCCGAGCAGCACGGCGTCTCGGTGCCGGGCTTCGACCCGAAGACGCCGATCCGCAGCAAGGCCGAGGCCGACCGGGCCGCCGCCGAGGAGAAGGCGAAGGCCGAGGCCGCGAAGCCGGCGCCCGAGCCGGCCAAGGCCGTCGAGCCGGCCAAGCCCGAGGCGGCCACCGGCAGCACGGCTCCGGACGTGAAGGCGCCGGACGCCAAGTCGCCGCAGGTGCGTACCGCCGAGACCCGGCAGCCGGACGCGGGCACCGCGGTGCCGGACGCGCCCGGCACGAAGATGCCGGTGGACGGCCCGGCCCCGGCGCCCCGCGACGCGCGGGCGGCCGAGGCGGCCGGCGCGGCGGCGAACCCGCCGGCCGGCGACGGCAAGCCCGCCGGCGACGCGGCCGGCGCGCAGGAGCGCAACCTCAAGGAAGCGGAATCCGGTACGGGCGCGGACGGCGGCGACCCGGCGGACGCGAGCGGAACGGGGGTCCGGAAGTGACCACTCCTCGGCCGGAGACGCTGGCCAAGCTCACGCCGGTGCTCACCAAGCGCTGGCTCTCGCCGGACGCGTGGCGGCTCGGCACCTACGAGAAGCTGGACGGCTACGCCGCCCTGCGCAAGGCGCTCAAGGCGCACCCGGACGACCTGATCCAGCTGATCAAGGACTCCGGACTGCGTGGCCGGGGCGGCGCGGGCTTCCCGACCGGCCTCAAGTGGGGGTTCATCCCGCAGGGCGACGGCAAGCCGCACTACCTGGTGGTGAACGCCGACGAGGGCGAGCCGGGCACCTGCAAGGACCTGCCGCTGATGACCCACGACCCGCACTCGCTGGTCGAGGGCGTCATCATCGCCTCGTACGCGATCCGGGCCAACCGGGCGTACATCTACATCCGCGGTGAGGCGGTGCACGCCGCCCGGCGGCTGCGCAGCGCGGTCGACGAGGCGTACGCCAAGGGTTATCTCGGCCGGAACGTCCTCGGCTCGGGCTTCGACCTGGACCTGGTGGTGCACTCCGGCGCCGGGGCGTACATCTGCGGTGAGGAGACCGCGCTGCTGGACTCGCTGGAGGGCTTCCGCGGCCAGCCCCGGCTGCGCCCGCCGTTCCCGGCGACCCACGGCCTGTACGCCAGCCCGACAGTGGTCAACAACGTCGGCACCATCGCCAGCGTGCCGTACATCGTGCTCGGTGGCGCGGACTGGTGGAAGACGATGGGCACGGAGAAGTCGTCCGGCCCGATGATCTACTCGCTGTCCGGCCGGATCGCCAACCCCGGCCAGTACGAGTGCTCGATGGGCATCACGCTGCGTGAGCTGATCGAGCTGGCCGGCGGCATGAAGCCCGGGCACAACCTGAAGTTCTGGACCCCGGGTGGCTCGTCGACGCCGCTGCTGACCGCCGAGCACCTGGACGTGCCGCTGGACTTCGAGGGGGTGGCGGGGGCCGGCTCGATCCTGGGCACCACCGCCACGCAGATCTTCTCCGACCAGGACTGCCCGGTGTACGCGACCTACCGGTGGCTGGAGTTCTACCACCACGAGTCGTGCGGCAAGTGCACCCCGTGCCGGGAGGGCAACTACTGGATGGTCCGGGTCTACCGGCGCATCCTGGCCGGCCAGGGCACCCACGAGGACCTGGACACCCTGCTCGACACCTGCGACAACATCCTCGGCCGTTCGTTCTGCGGTCTGGGTGACGGCGCGACCAGCTCGGTGACCTCGTCGCTGAAGTACTTCAAGCAGGACTACCTCGACTACATCGAGGGACGTACCGCTCCGAAGCTGTCGGAGAAGACCCTGGTAGGGGCGCACTGATGACCGACGTAGCCAAGCAGACCGAGACCGTCACGCTGACCATCGACGGCGTCGAGGTCACCGCGCCCAAGGGCGCGCTGCTGATCCGCGTCGCCGAGCAGCTCGGCACCGAGATCCCGCGCTTCTGCGACCACCCGCTGCTGGCCCCGGCCGGTGCCTGCCGGCAGTGCCTGGTGGAGGTGGAGGGCCAGCGCAAGCCGGTCGCCTCCTGCACCCAGACCGTCGCCGACGGCATGGTGGTGCGGACGCAGCTCACCTCCCCGGTCGCCAAGAAGGCCCAGGAGGGGGTGATGGAGCTGCTGCTCCTCAACCACCCCCTGGACTGCCCGATGTGCGACAAGGGCGGCGAGTGCCCGCTCCAGAACCAGGCGATGTCCACCGGCCGGACGGACTCGCGGTTCCACGAGCACAAGCGGGAGTACCCGAAGCCGCTGCCGATCAGCACCCAGGTGCTGCTCGACCGCGAGCGCTGCGTGCTCTGCCAGCGGTGCACCCGGTTCTCCGAGGAGATCGCCGGGGACAAGTTCATCGACCTGATGGGACGCTCCTCGCACGAGGAGATCAACATCTACCGGGACGAGGAGTACGGCGAGGACGGCGACGCCGGTGACGTCCCGTTCAACTCGTACTTCTCCGGCAACACCGTGCAGATCTGCCCGGTGGGCGCGCTGACCGGCGCCCAGTACCGGTTCCGGGCCCGCCCGTTCGACCTGGTCTCCACGCCCAGCGTCTGCGAGCACTGCTCGGCCGGCTGCGCCCAGCGCACCGACTGGCGGCGCGGCAAGGTGCTGCGCCGGCTGGCCGGCGACGACCCGGCGGTGAACGAGGAGTGGAACTGCGACAAGGGCCGCTGGGGCTTCCAGTACACCCGCGCGTTCGACCGGATCAGCACGCCGATGGTGCGCGACGAGAAGACTGGTGAGCTGCGCGAGGCGTCCTGGAGCGAGGCGCTCACCCGGGCCGCCGAGGGGCTGCGCGCGGCCCGCGACGGCGCGACCGGCACGGCGGTGCTGACCGGCGGCCGGCTCACCGTCGAGGACGCCTACGCGTACGCGAAGTTCGCCCGGATCGCGCTGCACACCAACGACATCGACTTCCGGGCCCGCCCGGTCTCCCGCGAGGAGGCCGACTTCCTGGCCAGCAGCGTCGCCGGTGTCACCGACGTCACCTACACGGACGTGGAGAACGCGCCCGCTGTGGTGCTGGTCGGCCTGGAGCCGGAGGAGGAGTGCCCGATCCTCTTCCTGCGGCTGCGCAAGGCGTACTCCAAGAAGAAGCTCACGGTGTACGCGATCGCGCCGTTCGCGACCCGCGGCCTGGAGAAGCTCGGCGCGAAGCTCGCCCGGGTCGTGCCCGGTGAGGAAGCGGGCGTGCTGGCCGAGCACGCCACGGTGGCCGAGGCGCTGGGGCAGCCCGGCGCGATCCTGATCGTCGGCGAGCGCCTGGCCGAGGTGCCGGGCGGGCTGTCGGCGGCGGCGGACGTCGCCCGGCGTACCGGTGCCCGGCTGGTCTGGGTGCCGCGGCGCGCGGGTGACCGCGGCGCTGTCGACGCGGGCTGCCTGCCCAACCTGCTCCCCGGCGGCCGGGTCGTCACCGAGCCGGCCGCGCGCGCGGAGCTGGGCGAGGCGTGGGACATCCCGGCCGGGGTCATCCCCAGCCAGGCCGGCCGCGACACCGACGGCATCCTCACCGCCGCCGCGGACGGCCGGCTCGGCGCCCTGGTGGTGGCCGGCGTCGACCCGGCCGACCTGGCCGACCCGCGCCTGGCCGAGTCCGCACTGGACGCGGTGCCGTTCCTGGTCAGCCTGGAACTGCGGATGAGCGCGGTGTCCCGCCGCGCCGACGTGGTCCTGCCGGTCGCGCCGGTGGTCGAGAAGGCCGGCAGCTTCCTGGACTGGGAGGGCCGGCTGCGCACGTTCGAGAAGGTGCTGGACACCGGCGCGATGACCGACGCCCGGATCCTCGACGCGCTCGCCGCGCAGCTCGACGTGCGGCTCGGCACCGGCGACGTGCCGGCCATCCGCCGCGAGCTGGGCGCGCTGCCGCGCACCCGGGTCGAGCGGCCGTCGGCGCCCTCGGTCGAGCCGGCCGCCGTGCGGCAGCCGGGACCGGGCGAGGCCGTGCTCGCCACCTGGCACCAGCTGATCGACCTGGGCAGCCTCACCGACGGCGACGAGCACCTCGCCGGCACCGCCCGCCCGCCGGTGGTCCGGCTGGGCAAGGGCACCGCCGAGGCGCTGGGCGTCGCCGACGGTGACCCGGTCACGGTGGGCACCGACCGGGGCGCGATCACGCTGCCGGCGGCGATCACCGAGATGCCCGACGGCGTCGTCTGGCTGCCGACCAACTCACCCGGCTCCACCGTGCGGCGCGGCCTCGGCGCGACGTCCGGCGACGTGGTGAGCGTCTCCGCAGTCGGGAACGAAAGGTGGGTGCAGTGAACCCCGTCATCCTCGCGGCGCAGGACCCGACGCTTGCCGACTTCGGCAAGGACCCGTGGTGGCTGGTCCTCGGCAAGATCCTGTTCGCGTTCGTCGTCGCCGTGGCGGCCACGCTGCTCGGCGTCTGGTTCGAGCGCCGGGTCGTGGGCCGCATGGCGGTGCGGCCCGGCCCCAACCAGGCCGGCCCGTTCGGTCTGCTCCAGACGCTCGCCGACGGCGTGAAGCTGGCCTTCAAGGAGGACATCCTCCCGCGCAAGGCCGACAAGGTCGTCTACTTCTTCGCCCCGGTGATCTCGGTGGTCTGCGCGGTCACCGCGCTGTCGGTGATCCCGTTCGGGCCGATGGTGAGCATCTTCGGGCACCGGACGCCGCTCCAGGTCACCGACGTGTCGGTGGCGGTGCTGGTGGTGCTGGCCTTCTCCTCGCTCGCCGTGTACGGCATCGTGCTCGGCGGCTGGGCCAGCGGCTCCACCTACCCGCTGCTCGGCGGCCTGCGCTCGGCGGCCCAGCTGGTCTCGTACGAGGTCACCATGGGCCTGAGCGTGGTCGCGGTCTTCATGACCGCGGGCACCATGTCGACGAGCGGGATCGTCGCCGCACAGGGCGACGGCACCCGGCTGACCATCGGCGGCTTCGACATCGCCGCCCCCGGCTGGTACGCGATCCTGCTGCTGCCCAGCTTCATCATGTTCTTCATCGCCATCGTCGGTGAGACGAACCGGGCGCCGTTCGACCTGCCCGAGGCGGAGTCGGAGCTGGTGGCCGGCTTCCAGACCGAGTACAGCTCGCTGAAGTTCGCGCTGTTCATGCTGAGCGAGTACGTCGCGATGGTGACCATGTCGGCGTTCACCGTGACGCTGTTCCTCGGCGGCTGGCACGCGCCGTGGCCGATCACGCTGTGGTCGGGCGCCAACGAGGGCTGGTGGCCGATGCTGTGGTTCTTCGGCAAGGTCATCATGCTGGTGTTCGTCTTCGTCTGGCTGCGCGGCACGCTGCCGCGGCTCCGGTACGACCAGTTCATGCGGTTCGGCTGGAAGGTGCTGCTGCCGCTGAACCTGGTCTGGATCATGGTGCTCGCCGGGCTGCGCTCGATCGAGGACTGGCAGACCAGGGACCGGCTGCTCGTCACCGCCGTCGGCGCGGGCGTGCTGCTGCTGGCCACGCTCTTCTGGCCGTCGCGGAAGAAGGAGCTCAAGCCGTCGCTCCAGGAGCAGGCGGACACCCGGCCGTACGGCAGCTTCCCGCTGCCGCCGATGGATCTTCAGGTTCCGCCGAGCCCGCGTACGAAGCGCGTGCTCGCCGAGCGGGAGCCGGCCAACGTGGTCGCCGGCCCGGACTCCAGGGAGGTGTGACGTGGGCGCGATCACCGGAACGTTCAAGGGCTTCGGTGTCACCTTCTCGCACATGTTCAAGAAGGTCGTCACCACCGACTACCCGTTCAAGCCGCCGGTCTCGGCGCCGCGCTACCACGGGCGGCACATCCTCAACCGGCACCCGGACGGGCTGGAGAAGTGCATCGGCTGCGAGCTGTGCGCCTGGGCCTGCCCGGCCGACGCGATCTACGTGGAGGGTGGCGACAACACCGAGGAGCAGCGCTTCTCCCCGGGTGAGCGGTACGCCAGCACCTACCAGATCAACTATGCCCGGTGCATCTTCTGCGGGCTCTGCATCGAGGCCTGCCCGACCCGTTCGCTCACCATGAGCAACGAGTACGAGCTGGCCCGGGACAACCGGCAGGACCTGATCTTCACCAAGGAGCAGCTGCTCGCGCCGCTGCTCGAAGGCATGGAGCAGCCGCCGCACCCGATGCGGCTGGGCGACAGCGAGAAGGACTACTACGTCGGCGCGCTCACCAACCCGGGCACCTCGGCCGGCGCCGAGCGCTCGCCGATGGGCCCGGGCCGGTACCAGGTGGAGGAACACCCGGGCGTGACCTTCCCCGGCGCCGAGCAGGCCGAGCAGCGGTCCGCCGCCGCGGCGGGCAAGGGAGGCAAGGCATGACCTCGGCTACGGTGCTCGCCGCGGCGGGCCAGGTGTCCGGGGGTGAGGAGGTCACCTTCTGGATCCTCGCCCCGCTGGCCCTGCTCGGCGCGGTCGGCATGGTGTGGGCCCGCAACGCGGTCCACTCCGCGCTCTGGCTGGTGCTGACCATGCTCTGCCTGGGCGTGTTCTACGTGCTCCAGGCCGGGCCGTTCATCGGCATGGTGCAGGTCATCGTCTACACCGGCGCGATCATGATGCTGTTCCTGTTCGTGCTGATGCTGGTCGGCCGGGACGCGTCCGACTCGCTCATCGAGACGCTGCGCGGCCAGCGGGTCGCCGCCGTGGTCCTCGGGCTCGGCTTCGCCGGCCTGGTGGGCACCGGCCTCTACCGCGCGCTCGACGGCGTCCAGGCGGTCGGGCTCGACGAGGCCAACGGCGAGGGCAACGTGCAGGGCATCGCCCGGCTGCTGTTCACCAAGTACGTCTTCGCCTTCGAGCTGACCTCGGCGCTGCTGATCACCGCCGCCGTCGGCGCGATGGTGCTGGCGCACGTGGAGCGGCGCAAGGCGGACCGGATGGACCAGATCGCCACCATGAAGGCGCGGTTCCGCCCCGGCAACTACCCCGGACCGAAGCCCGGCCCGGGTGTCTACGCCACGTCCTCCTCGGTGGCCACCCCGGCCCGTCTGCCCGACGGCCGGCTGACCGACCGCAGCATCCCGGAGATCCTGCCGGTGCGCGAGCTGACGGCCGAGGAGACCGCACCGAAGGGGACTGACAAATGACCCCGGACTACTACCTCATCCTCGCGGCGGTGCTGTTCACCATCGGCGCCGTGGGCGTGCTGGTCCGGCGCAACGCGATCGTGCTGTTCATGTGCATCGAGCTGATGCTCAACGCGGCCAACCTGACCCTGGTCACGTTCAGCCGGATCAACGGCGACCTGAACGGCCAGATCATGGCGTTCTTCGTGATGGTGGTGGCGGCGGCCGAGGTCGTGGTCGGGCTCGCGATCATCATGGCGATCTTCCGGACCCGGCGCTCGGCCAGCGTCGACGACGCCAACCTGCTGAAGTACTGAGGGGCTCGTGGTGGAACAGATTCTGACGATCGCCCAGTCTGAGCCAGCCGAAGCCGTCACCTTCGCCACGGCGGACGGGATGCTGGGCAGTGTCTGGCTGCTGGTGGCGATCCCGCTGGTCAGCGCGGCGATCCTGCTGCTGCTCGGCAAGCGGGCCGACCGCTGGGGCCACTGGCTGGGCGTGGGCGCCATCGGCGCCGCCTTCGTGCTCGGGCTCACCTACTTCTTCCAGCTGCGAGGCCTGGAGAACAAGCAGGTCGAGCTGAGCCTCTGGGACTTCATCGCGGTCGGCGGCCTGCGGGTGGACTTCGGTCTGCTCTTCGACCCGCTGGCCGCGGTCTTCGTCCTGCTGATCACCGGGGTGGGCTTCCTGATCCACCTCTACGCCGTGGAGTACATGGCGCACGACGCGGGCCGGCGGCTGTTCTTCGCGTACTTCAACCTGTTCGTCGCCGCCATGCTCCTGCTGGTGCTCGGCAACAACTACGTGATGCTCTACTTCGGCTGGGAGGGCGTCGGCCTGGCGTCGTACCTGCTGATCTCGTTCTGGTACGGCCGGCCCAGCGCGGCCACCGCCGGCAAGAAGGCGTTCCTGATGAACCGGGTCGGCGACGCCGGCCTGGCCATCGGCATCTTCATCATGTTCGCCATGCTCGGCACCACCCAGTACGACGAGGTGTTCAACGGGGTCGGCTCGCTGACCTCGACCACCGTGCTGGTGCTCGGCCTGCTGCTCCTGCTCGGCGCGGCCGGCAAGTCCGGCCAGTTCCCGCTCCAGGCGTGGTTGCCGGACGCGATGGAGGGCCCGACCCCGGTGTCCGCGCTCATCCACGCGGCCACCATGGTCACCGCGGGCGTCTACCTGATCGCCCGCTCCAACGCGATCTTCTCGGCCAACGAGACGCTCCAGCTCGTGGTGGTCAGCGTCGGCGCGCTCACCCTGCTGATGGGCTGCATCATCGGCGCGGCGAAGGACGACATCAAGCGCGTGCTGGCCTGGTCGACCGTGAGCCAGATCGGCTACATGTTCCTCGGCGTCGGCCTCGGCGGTGCCGCGTACGCGCTGGCCATCGTGCACCTGCTGGCGCACGGCTTCTTCAAGGCCAACATGTTCCTCGGCGCCGGCTCGGTCATGCACGGCATGAACGACCAGGTGGACATCCGCCGCTTCGGCGGGCTGTCCAAGTACATGAAGGTCACCTGGCTGACGTTCATGATGGGCTGGCTCGCCATCATCGGCATGTTCCCGTTCTCCGGCTACTTCTCCAAGGAGCCGATCATCGTGGCCGCGTTCGAGCGGGAGGGCTGGACGGCCTGGCTGTTCGGCATGGCCGCGCTGCTCGGCGCCGGGCTCACCGCGTTCTACATGACGCGGCTGTTCGTGCTCACGTTCCACGGCCCGAAGCGCTGGACCGAGGACATCGAGCACCCGCACGAGTCGCCGAAGCTGATGACCATCCCGCTGATCCTGCTGGCGATCGGCTCGGTCGGCGCGGGCTTCCTGCTCGCCACCTCCGTGCCGGACTGGCTCACCGCCACCAACGGTCTCGGCGCCGAGAGCGGGGAGCACGCGCCGGTGCTGGCGCACTGGCTGCTCACCGCGCTGTCGCTGCTGGTCACGGTGCTGGGCGCCGGGCTGGCCTGGTTCCTGTTCCGGGGCGGTACGGCCACCGAGCCGCAGCCGGCCGGCGTGGTGGTCACCGCCGCCCGCCGGAACCTCTACACGGACGCCTTCAACGAGGCGGTCTTCGAGAAGCCGGGCATCTTCCTCACCCGGGCGCTGGTGTTCCTCGACAACCGGGGCGTCGACGGGCTGGTCAACGGCCTGGCCGCCGCCGTGGGCGGGGGCTCGGGCCGGCTCCGGCGGCTCCAGACCGGCTTCGTGCGGTCGTACGCGACCTCGATCCTGACCGGCGCGCTGCTCGTGGTGGCGGCGTTCCTGGCCGTGCAGGCGGGGTGGCTGGCGTGATCGACCTCAACGCGGCCGCCCCCGCCGGCGGGCCACGCAGTCACGACGGAGGTAAGGCCGAATAATGTCCAACTTCCCGTTCCTCTCGGTGCTGACCGTGGCGCCGCTGGTCGGCGCCCTGGTGGTGGCACTGCTGCCCCGCAGCCGCCCCGACCTGGCCAAGCTGGTCGCGTTCGGCTGGTCGCTGCTGGTGCTGGTGCTGTCGGTGGTGATGTGGTTCGCCTTCTCCGCCGGTGGTGACCGGTTCCAGTTCCGCGAGTCGTACCCGTGGATCCCGAACTGGGGCGTGAACTTCACCTTCGAGGTGGACGGCATCGCGCTGGTCATGCTGATGCTGATCGCGATCCTGGTGCCGCTGGTGATCCTGGCGTCCTGGCACGACGCCGAGGCGTCGAAGCGCTCGGTGCCCGCGTACTTCGCGCTGCTGCTCGTCCTCGAGTGCACGATGATCGGCGTCTTCGCCGCCGCCGACGTCTTCCTGTTCTACGTGTTCTTCGAGGTCATGCTGGTGCCGATGTACTTCCTGATCGGCAGCTACGGCGGCCACCAGCGGCAGTACGCGGCGGTGAAGTTCTTCCTCTACTCGCTGGTCGGCGGTCTGTTCATGCTGGCCGCGGTGATCGGCCTCTGGGTGGTCGGCGGCAAGACCTTCGACTGGCAGGCGCTGAGCCAGGCCGAGTTCGCCACCGACACGGCCCGCTGGCTGTTCCTCGGGTTCTTCGTCGCCTTCGCGATCAAGGCGCCGTTCTTCCCGTTCCACACCT
Organism: Micromonospora sp. AMSO1212t; assembly: GCF_008868145.1. Lineage (NCBI taxonomy): Bacteria > Bacillati > Actinomycetota > Actinomycetes > Micromonosporales > Micromonosporaceae > Micromonospora > Micromonospora sp. AMSO1212t. The sequence continues at coordinate 3,515 of NZ_WBKS01000044.1, read as the reverse complement.
GGCTGCCGGACGCCGGTGGCGCCGCCCCGGCCGGCGCCGCCGCGCTGCTGGTCGGCGTGCTGGACAAGGTCGGCACGTTCGGCATCCTGCGTTACTGCCTCCCGCTGTTCCCGGAGGCGTCGCGCTGGTTCGCGCCGTGGGCGTTGGCGCTCGGCGTCATCGGCATCATCTACGCCGCGCTGCTGGCGGTCGGCCAGAACGACCTGAAGCGCCTGGTGTCGTACACCTCGATCGCGCACTTCGGGTTCATCGGCGTCGGCATCTTCGCGTTCACCACCCAGGCCGGCACCGGCGCGGTGCTGTACATGCTCAACCACGGCCTGGCCACCGGCCTGCTGTTCCTGGTGGTCGGCATGCTGATCGCCCGGCGCGGCTCGGCGCTGATCAGCGACTTCGGCGGCGCGGGCAAGCTGGTGCCGGTGCTCGCCGGTGTGCTCTTCTTCGCCGGTCTCGCCTCACTGGCGCTGCCCGGCACCGCGCCGTTCGTCTCCGAGTTCCTGGTGCTGATCGGCACGTTCACCGTCAACAAGCCGGTCGCGGTGATCGCCACGCTCGGCATCATCCTGGCGGCGGCGTACGTGCTGTGGATGGTGCAGCGCACCACGCAGGGCACGCTGAACCCGGCGCTGACCGAGGTCGAGGGCATGCGCCGGGACCTCACGCTGCGCGAGAAGGTCGTCGTCGCGCCGCTGATCGCGCTGATCGTGCTGCTCGGCTTCTATCCCAAGCCGGTCACCGATGTCATCAACCCCGCCGTCCAGGCGACCATGCAGGACGTCGGCAAGTCCGATCCCGCCCCTGAGGTCGGCAGCGTCCAGGAGGCCGCGAAGTGAGTGAACTGAGGCTGCCGTCGATCGACTACGCGGCACTCGCTCCCATCCTGATCATGCTGGGCGCGGCGCTGCTCGGGGTCCTGGTCGAGGCGTTCGTGCCGCGCCGTCTGCGCAACGCGGTGCAACTCGGGCTCGCCCTCGTGGCGATGCTCGCCGCGATCGTCATGGTGATCCTGAACGCCGACGACCGGCTGATCACCATCGGCGGCGCCATCGCGATCGACGGCCCGACGCTGTTCCTCCAGGGCGCCATCCTGGTGCTCGCAGTGATGGCGCTGCTGCTCGTCGGCGATCGCACGGTGGAGCGGGGCGGCGCCTTCGTGGCGCACGCCGCTGTCACCGCCGAGTCGGCGGAGGACCGGCGGCAGGCCGAGGGCGTCGGTGGCGCCACCGAGGTCTACCCGCTGATGTCGTTCGCGATCGGCGGCATGCTGATCTTCGTGGCGGCGAACGACCTGCTGACCATGTTCGTCGCGCTGGAGGTCTTCTCGCTGCCGCTCTACCTGCTCTGCGCGCTGGCCCGCCGCCGGCGTCTGCTGAGCCAGGAGGCGGCGCTGAAGTACTTCATGCTCGGCGCGTACGCCTCGGCTTTCTTCCTGTTCGGTGTCGCCCTGATCTACGGCTTCACCTCCGGGATCCCGGGCCGCACGGCCGGCGTCGACTTCGCCACCGTGCACGCCGCGGTCACCGAGTCGCCGTCCAGCCCGGTGCTGCTGTTCGCCGGCATGGCGCTGCTCGCCATCGGCCTGCTGTTCAAGGCCGCCGCCGCGCCGTTCCACGTCTGGACGCCGGACGTCTACCAGGGCGCTCCGACCCCGATCACCGGCTTCATGGCGGCCTGCACCAAGGTCGCCGCGTTCGGGGCGCTGCTGCGCGTCTTCCACGTCGCGTTCGCCGGGGCCTCCTGGGACTTCACCCCGGTGCTCGGCGCGATCGCGGTGCTGACCATGCTGGTCGGCGCGGTGCTGGCGGTCACCCAGACCGACATCAAGCGCCTGCTGGCGTACTCGTCGATCGCGAACGCCGGTTACCTGCTCGTCGGTGTGCTGGCGCCGAGCCGTGAAGGGCTCTCGGGCACCATGTTCTACCTGGCCGCGTACGGCTTCTCGGTGCTCGCCGCGTTCGCAGTGGTGACGCTCGTGCGCGACGCCGACGGGGAGGCCACCCACCTGTCCCGCTGGGCCGGGCTGGGCCGCCGCTCTCCGTTCTTCGCGGCGATCTTCACGTTCATCCTGCTGGCCTTCGCCGGTATCCCGCTGACCAGCGGCTTCACCAGCAAGTTCGCGGTCTTCGGTCCCGCCCTGGAGGCGAACCAGGCGTGGCTGGTGATCGCGGGCGTGCTGACCAGCATGGTGCTGGCCTTCCCGTACCTGCGGGTCGTGGTGATGATGTGGCTCTCCGAGCCGGGCGAGTCCACCCCGACGGTGACCGTGCCGGGGGCGCTCACCTCGGCCGCGCTGGTCATCGGTGTGCTCGCCACGCTGGTCCTCGGCGTGGTGCCCGGCCCGCTGCTCGACCTGACGACCGGTGCCGCCGAATTCGTCAGATGACAGAGGTGATCCCACCGGGGCCGGTACGCCGTGGCGTGCCGGCCCCCGGCGTATCCCCCTCGACGAGCAGGTCGAACGGGTGTGGCATGGTTGAGGACGTGGCGAACCCGGCTGGCGAGCGTTCAGGTCAGTTCGGCGCGCTCGGCCTGCACCTCGCCGACCCGCGCGTCGAAGCCTCAGTGCTGGGCGTGCTCGACCGGGTCGAGGTGAGCCTGCGGGCGAGCGTGGCCAGCGCCGACCCGCTGGTGACCGAGGCGTCCCGGCACCTGGTCGAGGCCGGCGGCAAGCGGTTCCGCCCGCTGCTGGTGGCGCTGGGCGCCCAGTTCGGTGACCCGGACGCCGACCAGGTCGTCCCCGCCGCCGTGGTGATGGAACTCACCCACCTGGCGACGCTCTACCACGACGACGTGATGGACGAGGCCGCAGTGCGGCGTGGCGCCCCGAGCGCCAACTCCCGCTGGACCAACTCCGTCGCCATCCTGGTCGGCGACTACCTCTTCGCCCGCGCCGCCGACATCGCCGCCGACCTGGGCCCCGAAGCCGTACGCCTGCAGGCGCGCACGTTCGCCCGGCTGGTGCACGGCCAGATCGCCGAGACGGTCGGCCCGCGCGACACGGACCCGGTCGCGCACTACCTGCACGTCATCGCCGAGAAGACCGGCTCGCTCATCGCCACGTCGGCCCGCTTCGGCGGCATGTTCGGCGGCGCGTCACCCGAGCACGTCGAGGCCCTGGCGGAGTACGGCGAGATCATCGGCGTCGCGTTCCAACTCTCCGACGACCTGCTGGACATCGCCAGCGAGTCGGTCCAGTCCGGCAAGACGCCCGGCACCGACCTGCGCGAGGGCGTGCCCACCCTGCCGGTGCTCTACGCGATGGCCTCCGACGACGCGGACGCGGCGAGCGTACGGCTGCGCGAGATCCTGTCCACCGGCCCGCTGGTGGACGACGCGCTGCACGCCGAGGCGCTGGGCCTGCTGCGGGAGTCCCCGGCGCTCAAGCGCGCGCGGGAGACGGTACGCAGCTACGCCGAGGACGCACGGGCCCGGCTGGCCCCGCTCCCCGAGGGCCCGGCGCGTCGCGCACTGGAGTCCCTCTGCGACTACATCGCCGACCGCACCAGCTGACCCAC